>JANWXV010000048.1 GCA_025057405.1 Candidatus Bipolaricaulota bacterium
CAGCCGTAACAGCCGCGCGAGCTTCCCCAGATGCACATCGGCAATAAACGCGATGCGTCGCAGGGGCTTCTCGCGCAGTCGGACGATGGGCGAGATGTCGAGGCTCTCGAAGACGGGATAGACCGCGACCCTGTCACCGTCGCGCAAGCGATATGAAAAACCGACAGACTGCCCGTTGATGACGATGAGATCGACCTCAGTATGGGGCACGCCGAGGGCTTCGATGGCATCTTTGACCGCGGGCGTGTTCTGAAAGCTGTACGCGATGTCGCGCTGGCGATGCTTGGGAGGCAAAAAGTCGTTCAGCTCGCCGTAGAATCGAAAGACTGCGACGCTCATGGTCGGGGTTTATTGTACCGACTCTCGGGAGTTTTGGCATAAAGGCTTAACTTATGACGGGATTTTCAGAGGAATTTTATAGCATTTTTATCTGGGTCTATGCTAGAGTGCTGAGCAACGTGAGGGATCGTATGAGAATTCGCGTCGCATCCTTGATCGCGTTGTTGGGCGTAGTGAGCTTGGCTCAGCCTCCGCCGGGGGGCCAGCCCCAAGTTCTCAAAGATAGCGTTCTCTTCACAGTCTCTACAGATGGCCTCCGGTGGGAGACGCCGATGTCCTTGTCTGAAAGGGCCTCCGTGCCCGATGTCCTGCGCACTTCTCAGAATATCTATTGGGCCTATTGGGTGGACTTCTCGAACTTCACCGGCCCGCACACTGAGAAGATCGGCGTCGCCCGCAGCACCGACGGCAACACTTGGGAGAAACTGGGAACAGTGCAGTTCACAGATTTGGGGCGCATCGTTCCCGTAGACCCAGACGTGATCGAGCTGCCCGATGGCCGTCTGAGAATGTATTTCTATGACATCACGCAAGATCGTAGCGAGCACCCTATCTACAGCGCCATCTCTTCGGATGGCCTTCACTATACGCTAGAACCCGGCGTGCGCTTTCGGTTAGCGAGAATCTTCGACCCCGATGTGATCAGGCTCAAAGACGGTCGCTATCGGATGTATCTCAACAACGAAGGGCATATTATCAGTGCGACGAGCGCCGATGGTCTGAGCTTCGTGCTCGATCCCGGCGTGCGCGTGGAGCGCGGCGGCGTCCCCGGCGCGGTCGTCCTTCCCGACGGCTCAGTGCGCCTCTACGGCTGCGGCATCACGGCTTACCGAAGCCCCGACGGGCTTCAGTTCAATGTCGAAGCCCAGACAAATATTCGTGCTGCGCCCCCAGCCATCGTTTGCGATCCTTCGGTAACAGCTACTCCCAACGGCTATCTGATGGTCTACAAATACAATCCGGGACGATAAGGGAGGTCAAACCGTGACTCATAGACTCAGAGCGTTGAGCATCGGTCTGGCGCTGCTCGCCGTGTTTTTAACCGAAAGCAGCGAGAAGATTTTCAGTAAGACAGCAGCGCAGAGCGCTGACAACCCGATCTATGTCACGTTCGTCATTCACTTCGATCCCTTGGCGGCCCCCAACGGCCAAGTCGCGCGGTCGGCCTATGAGGCCGAGCGCAACAACCTCGCGTGGTTGGCCGATTTCTTCGACGAGATCGAGCGAACGAAGAGTGCGGATTTCGTGCCCAAGCTCATGCTGGAGATCGGAGGCGATCACGCCGAGTACTACAGCGAAGACCCCGTAGGACTCGCACTGCTCCGGCGCCTCTATGCTAAGGGACACGCCTTCGGAGTGCACTTTCACAACAACTACAAAGCTGGGCCGCATCTGTGGCCCAGCGTCCGTCAAGATACCCCGCAAAACCGTCAGCGCGTCACAGCAGATCACATCAAAGAAGTAGATGCGCTCGTTGAGAAGATCATCGGCTCCAGCGACCCGAAACTGATTCGCCAAGCCAATCACGGGATCACCGGGCACTTGCTCGATGAAGAGCTAGCTCGTCAGATGGGGTTTGATTTCTTCACCGGGGGGCGCAACGAGGTCTTGAATCTCTTCTTCGATCACGATGTCTATAACCCGTGGCGGCCTGCGACTGTGCGCGAGAGCGTCGGTTGGCCGCTGGCCGAAGGGATCAAAGAGTATTGGATTCTAGTGCCGCAGGCTCCGGTCTTGGGAGCCATCGGCGAGCACTTCCCCATACCCGCCGGCGTTCCCCCCGAATATACCCAAGGGATGCGCAGTATGGTCTGGCAAGACTTATCAATTCCTGCGATGCAGCGCAAGTTCTGGCATCTCTCTCTCGAATGGCTCCAGCGCCAGAAGAGCACTAATCCCGCTGACCAACGCGTGTGGGTCTTCGGGTGGACGGAGCACACCAACAATCTCTTCGCCGACGACAACCGCTACGGCGACAATCGCAATCTGCGCGACGAAGTCCGACAGTATGTCACGTGGCTCAACGAGAACTTCATCAATAAGCGGACACTCGATGGGAAGCTGATGGCCCGGTACGCGACTTCAGAAACGGTGATGAAAGCGTTTCAAGCCTGGGAGCGAGCCTATCCGGGGCAATCTTCGTTCAGTTATCCCGTGCGCGTGCGCGATTGGGAGGTCTATCCGTACCGGCTCAAGGGCCTGACGCGCGAACTCATGTACGCGCACTACGAGCAAGAGATCACGGCGTTTCGCGCGCAGGGGGTCAACGTTCACAAGCTCGTAAAGACCGACGGGCGCTACTGGGTCTATCAAAACGGGCGCGTGGTGAGCACCAGGCCAACTTGGGATATCTATCTACTCTGGAGCGACGCGGACGAGAAGATCATAGACCTTGCGAGCGTGCTCTCTGGGACGATCAAGTGCGTAGATGGTCGCAGCGGTGCCGAGACGGTACAAGCAGCAGCGGCTCTGCGGGTCACGGAAGAGCCGATAATTTGTACGACCAGACCGTGAAGGAGGTTTTCTCATGAACAGATTCTTACAGCTCGTCTCTTTGGGCGTGTTGATCGCGCTAGGGGGCACATTAGGAGCCAGCGGACAGAGGACGACCGACGCGGGCTACATCACGTTTGCGATCAACGTCCATAATTTCCGGCACCTCACCGAGAGCGCGGACACGCTGTTAAGACTCATCGCGATTTTTGAAAAATATAAAGTCAAGGGCGATTTTTATCTCACCGGGCCGATGGCCGATCTCTACGCGCAGCAGCGCCCCGATCTCATTCAGAGACTCAGAGAGAGCGGGATGACCATCAGCTATCATCAGCGTCCGCCGCACCCCATCTATGCGGGCTTCGATCGCCGTTTCAGAACGATGAGCGACGATGCTGCCAAATCGCTCTTGCGAGACTACGAGACGTACAAGCTCGATCTGACAACGGGGGAATTGCAGCGCAACCAGCCCGGGGGATACACCTATGTGACAAGCTTGATGGGCCGCAAGCCCGTCGTCCCTACGGCTCCCAGCAACGACCCACGAGTGAGAAGAATCGCGTGGCAGCTCTACAGGGAGCTGGACGCACAGATGACGATTACTTATCACGAGAGCGGCACCAAGATGGAGAAGCCCTTTGAGTGGGTCGAGGGGCTCGCTCGCTCTGTGGGCGAACAATTTCAGCCTCCCCGTCCTAGCGAGTTTGATGTCACGTATTGCGTGATGGACGGCGTCGAACTGAAGATGGACATCTATCGTCCAAGGGAGAGCACCGCGCCCACGCCAGCATTGCTTTACGTGCACGGCGGCGGCTGGACGAGCGGCGACAAGCGCTCCGGTGAAGGCGTGCGCGATACTCCCGAACTGCTCGCTCGCGGATATCTCGTAGCGGCTGTCAATTATCGTCTGGCACCGCGCTACAAGTTCCCCGCGATGATCCAAGACGTCAAGTGCGCTGTGAGATTTTTACGAGCCAACGCCCAGCGATACAACATCAATCCCGACAAGATCGGGGCATGGGGCGGCAGCGCGGGCGGGCATTTAGTAGCGCTCTTGGGGACGGCTGACGAGACAGCGGGCTGGGAGGTCGGGCAGTATCTAGATCAATCGAGTCGTGTCCAAGCCGTCGTGGATATGTACGGCCCGACAGATTTAACCGTGCTCTTCGAGGGGGCGAATCCTCGACTGATGGAGCAAGTCTTCGGCACGTCGGATCGGAACTCGGAGACGCTCAAGCGAGCCAGCCCCATCAATTGGGTCTCGCCGGAGGATCCGCCGTTTCTGATTCTGCACGGCGAACGCGATATACTCGTTCCCGTCAGCCAGTCTCAAATCTTCTATGAGAAGCTGCGTGCCGCCAACGTGCCCGTCACGCTCGTGATTGTCAAAAACGCCGGGCACGGCTTTGCTCCAATGGGCGGGCCGATTAGCCCCACGCGACAAGAATTGACGAAAATGATGGGAGACTTCTTTGACCAGTATCTCAAAAAATAGAGATTGACTCATACCGGCGCTAGCTGACAGCGGATTTCAGTAGCAGATAAAGCTGAATGTGCTGAATCCGCTGTCAGCTCTCTGCCCCGTCGCCCCCCTTGACAGAGAAACTCTGCCTTCTATATAATTAGGAATCCTAACTATTATAGACCCCAAGGAGGCTCACGATGAACATCGCTGGCTACACCTATGGCAGCGTCGCTCCGTCGCCGGTCACGCTCAAAGACCTCGAAGAACTCAAAAAAGCCGTGCTCTTCAGCGCCGAAGACGAAAAATATCTCAAGATGGCCGGAGAAGTCCTTAAAGACCAGATAGACGCGGTCTTAGATCTGTGGTACGGCTTTGTGGGATCGCATTCTCATTTAGCTTATTATTTCTCCGGTCCCGACGGCAAGCCCGATGCCCATTACTTAGCGGCCGTGCGCAAGCGCTTCGGCCAGTGGATCTTAGACACCTGCAATCGTCCTTACGATCAGACATGGCTCAACTATCAGCACGAGATCGGCCTGCGCCACCATCGCACCAAGAAGAATAAGACCGACAACGTGAAGTCGGTGCCCCACGTCTCGTTGCGTTATCTCATCGCGTTTATCTATCCCATCACAGCGACGATCAAGCCGTTCTTGGCGAAAAAAGGGCACAGCGCCGACGAAGTGGATAAAATGTACCAGGCGTGGTTCAAGTCGGTCACGCTGCAGGTCGCGCTGTGGAGCTACCCGTATGCCAAAGACGGGGATTTCTGAAGCTTTACAGGCCCTCACCCCCAAGCCCCTCTCCCGTGATGGTTCACGGGAGAGGGGTGCCCGCAGGGCGGGGTGAGGGCCAGACCATGAGCGATCTCGATACCAAACTCATCTCCGCGCTGGAGCGGCTCGCTCACGTGCTGCGCACGCTGCTGTGGGAAGAAGCCACAGAGAGCCGCCTCAGCCCCATTCAGATTCAAACGCTGCTCTATCTGAATGCGCACTCAGAAGGGCTGTGTCGCGTGGGGCAGCTCGCCCAAGAGTTCGGGCTGACCCCCGCGACGATGAGCGATGCGGTCGCTTCTTTAGAAGCGAAGGGCTTGCTCACCCGCAAGCTTTGCCCCGAAGACCACCGCGCCCAGACGCTGCGCCTCACCGCCAAGGGCAAGCGCTCCAGCGAAAAGCTCTCCCGTTGGGCCGACGCTCTCTATGAGCACCTGGAGCACTTCTCACTCGAAGAGAAAACTCAAGCGCTGAAATTCTTGCTCAAGCTCATCGAATCGCTCCATCGCTCTGGGGTCATCACGGTGGCGAGGATCTGCTTGACGTGTCGCTTCTTTCGCCCCCATGCGCACAGAGATTCGCGAACGCCCCATCACTGCGCCCTGATGGACAAGCCCCTCGCCGAAAGCGACTTGAGAGTAGATTGCCCAGAGCATGAAACAGCACCCGCGCTCTCTTCTTGATTTGAATATTTCAATTTATAGACCGAAAATTCACCTT
>JANWXV010000049.1 GCA_025057405.1 Candidatus Bipolaricaulota bacterium
CGCGTCCACCCACTCGACCGTGGCGTCTTCATACGCGACCGCGCGCTTGGTCACCAAGTTATAGACGTCGTTGGACCAGTTCTGGAGCGTCGTGTAGCGCAGATGCGCGCCGCGCTTGGCGATCAGCTCGACCACAGCCGAGTGAAGTGATTCTTTAGAATAGATCGGCGCGGTACAGCCCTCGATATAGTGCACGCGCGCGCCCTCGTCGGCGATAATCAGCGTGCGCTCAAACTGCCCCATCTGCGGCGCGTTGATCCGAAAATACGCTTGCAGCGGGATATCGACTTGGACGCCCTTGGGGACGTAAATGAAAGACCCCCCACTCCAGACGGCACTGTTGAGCGCTGCAAATTTGTTATCTGTTGGGGGAATGACCGTGCCAAAGTATTCTTTGACCAAGTCCGGGTACTCTCTCAATCCGTCGTCCATGCTCAAGAAGACGACGCCCTTCTTGGCCAAGTCCTCCCGAATCGAGTGATAGAGCACTTCAGAGTCATACTGCGCCCCGACACCCGCTAAGAACTTTCTCTCAGCTTCGGGAATCCCCAAACGATCAAAAGTCTTCTTGACTTCTTCGGGGACGTCATCCCAGCTGCGCGCGCTCTTGTCGGTCGGGGTCGCGTAGTACGTGATCGTGTCAAAGTTGATGCTGGAGAGATCGGCTCCCCACATGGGCAGAGGCTTCTTGAGAAAGACTTCATAGGCTTGCAAACGGAACTCGCGCATCCATTTCGGCTCGTTCTTGATGGCCGAGATCTCTTCGATGACCTCGCGCGACAGCCCCGGCTTCAGAACGTACTCATACCGATCCGTAGGGAACTTAAAGTCATACGGAGCATAATCGCGCTCAAACGTCTCGCGCTTCTTCTCCGTAGCAGCGCCGTGGCGCTTCTCCCCCAAGTGGCGTACTTCTTCTTTGGGCATCTCAGCTCACCCCTTTGAGAATCCAATCGTAGCCCTTCGCTTCGAGTTCTTGCGCTAAGCGATAGTCGCCGCTGCGCACGATGCGCCCGTCGGCCATAACGTGAACGAAATCGGGCTGCAGAAAATTGAGAATGCGTTGGTAGTGCGTGATGACCAACGCCCCAAACTCCGGGCCGCGCAACTGATTGATCGCCTCGGCGACGATCTTGACCGAGTCAATATCGAGTCCAGAGTCGGTCTCGTCCATGATGACAATTTGCGGCTTGAGAATGTGCATCTGGACGATCTCGGCGCGCTTTTTTTCGCCGCCGGAGAAGCCCACATTCAGATAGCGCTGGCCGAACGACTCGTCCAATTTGAGCAGACTGAGCTTGGCTTTGAGTTCTTTGCGGAATTCCCCTAATGCTTTGGCATCGGCTCTCTTATCGGGTTTTCCGTTGGTCGCCTCGCTCTGCCCCAACAGAGCCTTCTTGGCCGCCCAGAGAAACCGCCCCAAGGGGACGCCCTGAATCTCTAGGGGATACTGAAACGCTAAGAACAATCCCAAACGAGCGCGTTCGTCTGGCTCTAGCTCCAAGATATTCTGCCCCTTAAAGAGCACTTCCCCGCCGGTGATCTCGTACTTGGGATGGCCCATGAGCGCCAGCGCCAGCGTGCTCTTGCCGGAGCCGTTCGGCCCCATGATCGAGTGGACTTCGCCGGCCTTCACGGTGAGCGTTACTCCCTTGAGGATCTCTTTGCCCTCGACGCTCACGTGCAGGTCTTTGATCTCCAATGCACTAGCCATAGTGTGAAAACTCCTTTAGCATAAATAAAGTGCCATGAAAATCCTACTAGATTAGTCCGCTTTTGTCAAGGGGCTGCACTCATGTTGACAAGGGTGCTGCGATGAAGTTAAATTATCCCGTTATGCTGAAGTTCAAAGAGACGGAGCTTGTCACTATCATCAACGGCGAAGATGTCAAATTAGACTTAAAACCCGCTCAGCTTCAAGAGTTATATCACTGGATGCTCGTGGTGCGGCTTTTGGACCAGCGAATGCTCAATCTTCAGCGCCAAGGGCGGATCGGCTTTTACGGCACGGTCACCGGCGAAGAGGCCGCTCCCATTGGGAGCGCCTACGCGCTCAAGCCCGAAGATTGGATCTTCCCCGCGCTGCGCCAAGGCGGGGCTGCGCTGATGCGCGGGATGCCCCTTAAGTTCTATATCGCCCAGTGCTACGGGAACTCTTTAGACGTTCAGAAAGGGCGCCAGATGCCCTGTCACTATAGCTACAAGCCCGCGCACTTTGTCGCGTGGTCGAGCAACATTGGGACGCAACTGCCCCACGCTGTTGGGATGGCCTACGCGGCTAAGCTCAAAAGAGACCCGATTGTCGCGTTGGCCTATCTGGGCGATGGAGCCACTTCCGAAGGGGATTTTCATGCAGCCATGAACTTCGCCGGGGTTTGGAGAGTCCCGGTGGTCTTCTTCTGTCAGAACAACCAGTGGGCGATCTCGGTCTCGCTGAAGGAGCAGACAGCATCAGAATCTCTGGCGATCAAAGCGATCGCCTACGGCTTTGAGGGCGTGCGCGTAGATGGCAATGACGTTCTAGCGGTTTATGCCGTGACCAAAGAGGCCGTGGAGAAGGCGCGCGCCGGCGGCGGCCCGACGCTCATCGAAGCGGTCACGTACAGAATCGGGGCGCACTCGTCGTCTGACGACCCCACGCGCTATCGCAGCGCCGAAGAAGTAGAGCGCTGGAGGCAGAGAGACCCCCTAGAGCGCTTTAAGAGATATCTGCAACAGAAGAATCTATGGACGCCGGAGTGGCAGAGCGAGCTAGAGACTAAGATTAACGAAGAGATCAGCCGAGCGATCCAAGAAGTTGAAGCGGCTCCGCCGCTGACGGCAGAAGCGATCTTCACCGATGTCTATCGTGAGATGCCGTGGCATCTGAAGCAACAGCTGGAGGCGCTCCGGCGAGAGCAGTGAAGGCCAAAAAACCCTGGCTCCAACAGAGAATCATCAGCCCGCTCATTGATCTCTCGTATCTGCTGATGAGCCTTCTCTTTGTGAGAGGCTTCCCCCGGTGGTACGAGCGCTTGAATGCCTGGCACTATCGCTTTCAGGCCAAGCGCTACGACCAAAGTGTCATCGCTTCTGGAGAGACGCGCTACGCCCAGGCGCTGGCAGCAGGGCTGCAAGCCCTCTCCGTGCAGCCCAGAAGAATTCTTGACGTGAACACGGGAACCGGCTTCGTGGCCCAGAGACTACAGACACTCTTTCCCCACGCGCAGATCGTCGCCACGGACCTCTCCGAAGCGATGCTCGCCCAAGCGCAGCAGCGCTCGCCCCAGATCGAGTTGGTGCGAGCCGATACAGCCAGACTCCCGTTTGCAAACGAATCGTTCGATCTGATCACGCTGCACAACGGGCCACCGCATCTTGCTGAGATGACGCGCGTCTTGCGTCCCGGAGGCCAGATGCTGATCGCGTTCACGTCGGGGGCGCGCGTGCCTGCTCTTCTTCTCAGACGCTGGCTCAAGAGCGCACAGCGCTTCGGCAAAATCGAGATGGGGCACGCGGGCGACGGCCTGTGGCTGCTCCTCACCAAAGACTCTTAGACTCTATGACTCTACAGACTCTTTAGACTCACTCAAACCAGCCGCGCCGCTTGAACCACCAGATCATCCAGACGCTGGGCAGCACCAGTGCCCCAACAACGATCAGGATGAACGTCGTATACGGGCCTAGGAAGAGCCACGGCCCGGTCTCGATCCCGCCGGGGAGATTGATGTTCATGCCGTAAAAAGTCCCGACGATCGTGGCCGGGATGGAAAGCGTGAAGACGATCGTTAACAGCGCGAGGATCTTGTTGGACTTATTAGCGATCAGCGCCTGATGGATCTGAATGTCGGCCGTGATGATCTCGCGATAGTTATAGATAATATCGTTGATGCGGGCGAGATTGTCATAGACATCGCGAAAATAAGCACGCAGGCTCTTCTTAATAAAGGGCAGCTCGTCGCCGGAGAGGCGCCGGATCAGTTCGAGCTGCGGTCCCAAGAGCCGTTGCAGGTAGATGATGTTCTTGCGCAGCTTAGCGGCTTGCTTGAGGGCCTCATCGGTGGGATTAGCGTAGATAGATTCTTCGAGTTCGCTGATCTCTTCTTCCAGCCAGCTCAGCAGTTGGAGGTTGTCGTCCACCAAGAAGTCTATGATCATATGAGCGAGATAATCCGGGCCGCGCCCCAGCACCCGAGCTGCCGCCCCGTTGAGACGAGCGATCGTCAGCTCGATGCACTCCATCTGCTCGCTGTGCACGGTGATGAGAAAGCTGCGCCCCAGAAAGATATCGAGCTCCAAGGCGCTCAGGCTCTTCTCGATGCGGTCAACGTCGGCGTCGCGCAAGACGATCATCAGGCCGTTATCGTAAGTGTCTATCTTGGGGCGGCGTTGCAAGGCGATCAGATCTTCAACGGCCAGCGGGTGGAGATTGAACAGGTCGCCGATGCGCTGGATCTCCGCGGCCTCAGACTGGTCGAAGTCCAACCAAATGGTGATATCGCTGCGGCCCAGATAGCGGGTTAGCTCGGAGACCGGGACGTCCTGAAGCAATCCCAGCCCTTCTTCATAGACAAAGCTGCGCAGCGGTACCACCTCGCTTTCTTTATTACTTAGATTAATCAAATCCGGCTGCCTTGTCAATGGCCCTTCGGCCCAGACTCCGTCACCCCGGTCTCAGACGAATCTCTTTGCTTTTTTTCGTTGAATTCTATATAATTTTGCTGTGGGGTGAGAGACTTGCCTGAGAAAGTGAACCATAACAGTGCTACAGCCGTTGTCGGAGAGTACGGCGTTGAACAGATCAAAGTCTTAGAAGACTTAGAGGCCGTGCGGATGCGCCCGGGGATGTACATCGGGGGCACCGGCCAAGACGGCCTGATGCACCTGATCTGGGAGATCGTAGATAACGCGATTGACGAGCATCTGGCCGGCTCGTGCACCGAGATCAAAGTGACCGTGCACGAAGACAATCGCGTCACGGTCGAAGACAACGGGCGCGGCGTCCCCGTGGAGATCCATCCCGAAGCGGGCATTAATACGCTAGAGCTGGTCTTCACCAAGCTCCACGCCGGCGGCAAGTTCGACACCGGCGGCTACAAAGTCTCCGGGGGTCTGCACGGCGTCGGCGCTTCAGTCGTCAACGCGCTCTCGGAGTCCTTAGAGGTCGAAGTCCAGCGCAACGGTCAGCGCTACTATCAGAAGTTCTCGCGCGGTACCCCCGTCTGCGAGCTGACCCCAAACGGGCCGGCCCAAGGCACCGGCACGACCGTGACTTTCTTGCCCGACCGCCAGATCTTCGGCGAGATCAAGTATGATTTTGCGCGGCTGTCGCATCGCTTGAAAGAATTAGCCTATCTCAATCCCGGATTGACGATCTATTTGGACAATCGCGCTGCGGGGATCCAGCGCCGCTATCAGTTTGAAGGGGGAATCGCAGCTTATGTGAAAGAGCTGAATGAGGGCCGCACGCCCTTGCACCCAGACGTCATCTCGCTGCGCGACGAGTCCGAGTCGCTCTCCGTCGAAGTCGCCATGCAGTTCACCGACGAGTACGACGAGAACATCCACAGCTTTGCTAATATTATCAACACCAAAGAGGGCGGCACGCACCTGATGGGCTTCAAGACGGCCCTTACGCGCGTCTTTAACG
>JANWXV010000004.1 GCA_025057405.1 Candidatus Bipolaricaulota bacterium
GGATCGGGGCTTGCAGGGGCTGAAGCTTGGGCTCGCCATGAGCGCGGGGTTCTTCACGGTCTTCGCGGGGCTGGGCGTGGCGCTCGTGTTGGCGGGCCAAGTGCTCTCGCGCTTTCTGATCGCCTATGCGCCGTGGATCGGCGCGCTGATCGGCATGCTCTTGATGCTCTTGGGCGCGACGATGCTGCTCCAGAGAGAGTTCTCTTTGGGCTTACCCGTAGCAGGCTTGGCGAACAGACTGCGCGGCGGGCGCAAGCCATCGGGGCACGGCTTGCTCTATTATTATCTCTACGGCATCAGCTATGCGATTGGCTCGCTGGGCTGCACGTTGCCGCTCTTTCTCTCGGTGACGCTGACAGCGTTCACCGCGTACGGCTGGGGCGGATTAGCGAACTTCTTCGCTTACGCTGGGGGCATGACGCTGATGATGCTCGCCTTCTCGCTCTCCGTGGTCTATGCCCGCGAACTGATTCAGCACTACTTTCAAAGAATCATCCCCTATGTGCGGCCGATCAGCGCGTGGGTCTTGCTGGGGATCGGGCTGTTTCTGATCTGGTATCAACTGATCTACTCTGGAGCGTTGTCATCAGCGCTTTGAGGGAAGACTGCTCTCTGGCTCGCGCGGCCTGATGATAAACCGTCCATTGGGAAGCTGCACGGCCATTAACTTTTGCGCGATGAGTTTGCGCAGGGGTCTGCCCGGACGAAAGCGCGGAACCACCAGAGCATCGGCAGAGAGAAGCTCCTTCTGCCCGGCGTGCCAGCGACTCCGGTGCCGCCACACCTTCGGCAGAAACGTGCCAAACTTGCGCAGCCGTACCGCCTCCCCGCGAGCCAGCTCGCCCACGATAATCTCGTAAAACGCCGCGAGAAACGCTTCCACCGACTTTTGCTTCAGCCCGCTCCGCTTCGCTATCTGCTCGACCAGCTCCGCTTGCGTCATATCCAACCCTCCCGTATTTTTCTCCATTTTAGAAGAAATCGCCTCACAAAATCAATCTCGGTGATCTGCATTACAGTCTGGAGACGGCTCCACAAGCCCTCTAGAGCCTCTTGGAGAGTGACCAACGTCACGTTGGCCTCTGCACGCTGGGGGTATCGCTCTGGGTCTGGTTGCAGTAGAGTAAAACCAACGTGAGAGCGCAAGGAGAGATCTCTATGAAGAAGCATCTGAGCTTGGTTATCTTACTGGCGTTAGGAGTGACGGGCTGCACCCAGCCGGTGCGCTTGGGCGAGAAGCCCGATCAGCCCCCTGTCGCAGACTTTACCCTGCAGTGTGCTGATTGTCAGGGCGAGCGATCGGGACTGGCCCCTTTGAAAATTCTCTTAGACGCTTCGCCTTCGACCGACGATCACGGGATTCTCTTGGTTCACTGGAGCTTAGGGAACGGGCGCGAGGCCACTGGCCCTCAAGTCGAGACAATCTACGAAAAACCCGGACACTATGAGATCACCCTGACGGTCTATGACCAGAAGGGCCAAAAAGCCACCGCCAAGACCGAGATCACTGTCTTAGAGCCGCCTCCGCCTCCCTACCGAGTCGAGCGCGCCGAGAACGATCTGATGATCGTCGAGCGGATCCTCCCTAACAGAACTCTCAAAGTGGGCGAGACGGTCGAAGTGCGCGTGCGGGTCACGGCCAAGCGCGACATCGAGTACGTCTTCTGGCGCGAGCTGCCCGCTTATCCGCTCACCTCGCCGGAGCGCTTAGAGTTTATGATCCTGTGGCTGCCCAAAGATATGACCCAAGAATGGGTTTATACCGTCACGGTCGAAGACTCTGGACGAAGCAAGCTCGACGGAGACGGTCGCGCGGCGTGGCGCGCCGAAGCTGCCGAGCTGACGCTCAGCACAACGATAGAAATCCCCTAACGGCGATTCGACCCGCGCGCGACCAGACCCCCGCAGTGGGGACAGTACGTCACCGCGCCGCGATAGAAGCTCCGGCAGTGCGGGCATTGATGAAAGTCACTGCTCTTCTGGCGTTGCAAGAACAGATAGCGCACCCCCAACGCCAAGAGTCCGCCGAAGACCAGCAGCAACAGCCAGAAGCGCCAGTTCATTCTTTTATATCTTCTCTCTCTTATTTCTAGCTTGCGCTCTCTCTATTTTAGAAAGAGCTTGAGCTGCTCGGTGATCGCATCGCCGACCTCGCTGCAACGCGCCGCGCGCTCTTCGCCCACCAGATCGTAGGTCAACGGCTGACCCGCTCTCAACACGGCGATCACCGCTTGCTCTATCGCCTGCGCAGATCGCTCCAAACGCTCGTCTTGATATTTACTCCCTAACCATTCGAGCATCATTTTGGTCGTCAAGATCGCGGCGATGGGGTTGACTTTATCTTTGCCGGCGTGCTTGGGAGCGCTGCCGTGGATCGGCTCGAACATCGCGTGCTCATCGCCGATGTTGCCCCCCGCGGCCATCCCCAAGCCCCCCTGTGTTGTGGCAGCATTGTCGCTGATCACGTCGCCCACGAGATTGGGCGCGACCACGACATCGTACCATTCGGGGTTGCGAATCTGCCACTGACAGAACGCGTCAAAGTACGCATAATCCAACTGAATCTCCGGGAACTCGCTCCGCCCGATCTCGGTGAACAGATCGCGAAAGTACTTGTGCGCCCCGATAATATTAGATTTATCGACACACGTCACTTTGCCCAATTTCTTTCGTTGGCGCGCCAAGCGAAACGCAAAGCGCACGACTTTTTCGGTGGCCGTCTTGGTGATGCGAATCGGGGTCATCTTGCCGTTGGGCAGATCGAGAGTCTCCCCGGTGTAAGCGTCTTCGGTGTTCTCGCGCACGACGATATAGTCAACGTTTTCGGGGTTCCAGATCTGTTGGAATTCCCCAGAGATTCTGATCTTCACACCGGGGTAGAGCTTCACCGGGCGGACGTTGGCGTAGAGATTGAGTCTCTGGCGGTTGCCGATGACTTGGGCATAACCAGCGAGCTGCGGCGTGGGATAGGGCTTGCCCGGCTTGGTGAAGACGGCCTTGCCGTCTATCTCGTGGCCGACCGCGCCCAGCAAGATCGCGTCAGCCCTCTGGCACTTCTCGAAAGACCCGTCGGGCCATTCTTTCTCGTGTTGGGCGTAGTACCAGCCCCCGCAGGGGATCTCTGCGATCTCAAAGCGCATCTGAGCTTGCTCGCCCACGGTGCGCAGAACCTTCAACGCTTGGGCGATCACTTCCGGCCCAACGCCGTCGCCGGGCAGCACAACGATCGAGTAGCTTTGCTTCGGCATCCTTCTTCCGTTCCTATCTTGGCACTCGTTAGGTTTTGGTATTATACTAGACGCGATGACCCTTGCCAATCTCGTCACGCTTCTGCGTCTGTTCGGGATTGCCCCGTTGCTCTATCTCTTCTTTCACGGTCCTAGGGAGCTGTTCTATGGGCTGCTGGTGCTCTTGCTTGTAGGGGATCTGCTCGATGGGGCCTTGGCGCGCGCCCTCGGTCAGATCAGCTCTCTGGGCAAGATGCTGGATCCCCTGGCCGATAAGGCCCTCTTCTTGGCGCTCTTTACGGCGTTTGCTCTTCGGGGGGATCTCCCTTGGGGGGCTTATCTTCTCTTCCTAGCCCCTCACGCCGCTCTGCTCTTGGGAGGGCTAGCGCTGCGTCTTTGGTATAGGCGCTGGATCATCATCGAGGCGCGCCTCTTCGGAAAAGCCGCATCGGCCTTGATCGCCTTGGGTATTTTGGCTCTCTTCTTCTGGCGCGAGATCGCGCTTGTGCTGCTCTATGTGGGCATCGGGCTGTCGTATCTCGCGCTGCTCGATTACAGTCGGGTCGCTCTCCAACAGATCAGAAGATAAGCTCGCGAACTCCGGGGGCCAAGGAGCGATCACCCGCAACGGCTCTTGAGTGATGGGGTGAGCGAGCGCTATCTGCCACGCGTGCAGCATCATCCGTCCCGTCCCAGCGCTCTCTTTCGGTTTCTTGCTGCCGTAGAGGGCATCTCCCACAACGGGATGGCCAATCGCTCTCAGATGGACGCGAATCTGGTGCATCCGCCCCGTGAGGGGACGCACTTCTAACAGCGTCTCCTGAGAAAATCTCTTTAGCACACGAAACTCGGTGATCGCCGGCTTCCCCGACGGGAGAATGCGCATCCGTTGACGGTCTGCTGGGTCTCGCCCGATCGGGCCTTCAATGCGACCCTCGTCTTCGGTCACGACGCCGTGCACAAGGGCAATATAAATCTTCTCTACGGCTCTGTTCTTGAATTGCTCTATCAGATTTCGGTGGGCTTCGTCGGTCTTAGCGATCACGAGCACGCCGCTGGTGCCCTCGTCCAGTCTATGAACGATCCCCGGTCGCTCGGCTCCCCCTACCGTCGAGAGCGGCCCACGCGCTAACAGCTGATGCACGACTGTTCCCTTAAGATGGCCCGCTGCGGGGTGGACGACCATCCCCGCGGGTTTGTCAATCACTAAGAGCGCTGCGTCTTCATAGAGAATAGAAAGCGTGAACGGCTCTGGAGCTATTTTCGCTTCAGGCTTTTGTAAAAGATCGTCCGGTACGGTGATCTCCACGCAATCGCCCGGATGCAGCACAGCAGCCGCGCGCACGGTTCTATTGTTCACACGAACAGCCCCTGCGGCACAGAGCGCTTGAATCTGAGAGCGCGTGAGCTGCTCCAGCCCTGTTCTGGCACACTGGGCAGCTAACCAACGATCCAAGCGTTCACCAGCCCCCTCGGGGGAGACATAAAATATGCGGATCATCGCCGTATTTTAACTGAAGACGCAGCGTTTTTCTTGCTCAGAGCCTATTGCGATCATCGGAACGAACGAGTATAATAATCTTTGCTATGGTGACCCAGTGGGAATCGGAGGTGCGCTCGATCGTCGAGCAGGTGGTCCGAGCGGAGCGATTAGAGCTCTATTGGTTGGAGCTGCGCGCGGCGGGGCCGCGCTGGCAGGTGCTCGTCTATATTGACCACCCACGCGGCATCAGCGTCGAAGATTGCGCGCGCGTCAGCCGCGCCCTCGAGGGACCATTGGATCAGATCACCGACCATAGCTACGAGATCGAAGTATCTTCTCCCGGCATAGACCGGCCCCTCTACACCCGCGAGCATTACGCCAGCGCCTTGGGGAAGCCTGTCGAGCTGCACTTACGGATCCCTCACCAAGGCCAACACTCCTTCACTGGACGTTTGAAAAACGTGGACGCCCAGGCGCTCACGTTGCAAGATGAACGCGGCCAACTCTTACGGATTCCCTGGGAAGGCGTAAGCCGCGGGCGCGTCATCGCCAGCCGGTATCTCTAACCTCCCACTCAAGCATACGCAAGGAGCGACGACCCCCATGAACGCGGAATTTCTCGAAGCGCTCGAAGAGATGGCAAAGGACGAAGGGATTGAACGCGACGATCTCTATGAGATCGTCAAGCACGGCTTGAAAGCCGGATATATAGAGCAATTCGGCCCCGTGCCTGGTTTGGAGGTCGAGATTGACCGTGCCTCCGGCGATATTCATATTATTGTGAACGGCCAGAGAAAAGAGCTTTCGTACAAAGACCTCGGTCGAGTGGCCACGCGCAAGGCCGAAGAGACGATCCGCACGGAGATCACCCGTAAGCGCCGCGAGAAGATCTTGGAGCGTTATCAACCCAAAGTGGGCCAGATCATCACCGGTACGGTGCACCGGTTTCAAGGGGCCGACGTCTGGCTCAAGCTGAGCGACACCGAAGCGCTCTTGCCCGAAGAAGAGCGCATTCCGGGGGAGCGCTATCGCGAAGGGGCGGCGCTCACTGCCGTCTTGATCAAAGTCGAGCGCACCTCCGGCGACCCCAGGCTGATTCTGTCACGAGCGGCCAAGGAGTTCGTCCAACGATTGTTGGAGCGCGAAGTCCCCGAGATCCAACAAGGGCTTTTGCGCATCGAAGCAATCGCGCGCGAGCCGGGCGTGCGCACCAAAGTAGCAATCCGCTCGCTCACCGCCGATCTCGATCCCGTGGGAACGTGTGTGGGAACCGGTGGCGGGCGGGTCAAGGAGATCACGCGCGCTCTGGGCGGCGAGAAGATCGACATCATTCGGTGGTCGCCCGATGTGCGCGATCTGATCAAAAACAGTTTGGAACCTGCGAAGGTCATCCAGATCGATCTTAATGAGCACACCCAAGAGGCTCGTGTGCTCGTGCCCCACGAAGAACTCTCGCTGGCGATTGGCAAAGGCGGACAGAACGTGCGCCTCACGGCCAAGCTGACGTCGTACAAGATCGACGTCACGAGCGCCGAGGAGCTGCAACACTCTCAGAACGCCCCAACGACTTAAGCGTTCGTAGCACTATGCGCAGCGCGCTCTTGGAAGAGATCTATCGGCTGGTGCGCCGCCGCGCGTGGTGGGTCTTGCTGGGAGCCGCGTTACTGAGCATAGCAGCGCTCTGGTATATTCGCGATCTCCCCATGCGCAGCTCCTTCTTTGATCTCCTTCCCCAAGGCGATCCCCTCGTCATTACTTTTCAAGAGCGCGAAGAGACCATCACGCGCAGCGATGCGCTCAGCATCGTCTTGAGATTGAAAGCCCCCCAAGACGCTGCCCAGAATGCCCAGCGCTTACAAGCCGTCGCCGAGCGCCTGAGCGCACGCCTGCGCGAGAACCCTGAAATCGTCTCCGTGAGCTACACCAAAGATATACAGACCCGCCGTGGCGATGAGCTGCTCTCGCTGCGGGCCGAGATCCTGCTCAAGCTCAAAACCTACCAAGAGCGGCTGCGCCAGGTCCTGCCCGTCTCCAACGAACCGGCCGCCGCGCCGGCGGGCGTTGCCGCGCTCATCGAGCACTATCGTCAGATCAATACCGAGCTGCGCCGTATCTTACTAGGCCCCGAGTTGGATCTGCGCCAACTGCGCTTTAACCCCGCCGATCTCATCCGGCGCTTGGACGAGTTCAAGGCCCTCAACGAGAGCGTGAAAGCTGCGTTTGAACAGGCCCCAGCGCGCATCCAGGCTACCGATAAACTCTTGGCCGACGTGCTGGCGACCGTCAACGAGATCCAAACGATCTTCGATGAAATTCTCTCTTTTCCGAAAGAACTCCATCTGTCCAAAGACGGCACCAAATTATTGGTCAACGTCCGCCCGCGCCAAAGCTCTCAATACAGTTTGGAGTACAATCGCGCGCTGACGCGCTTCGTGCGCGAGACGCTCCAGAACGCCCACCTCGAAGCAGAAGGGATCGAGTGGGGGCTGGGCGGCCCCTACGCGCTCTCTGCCGAGACGAACCTTCAGCTCAGCGTGGACATGCGCAACACGACGATCTTATCTGCGATTGGCGTCTTAATCGTGATCACCCTGACGCTGCGCCAGGTCTTCTACCCGCTGCTGGCGCTCATCGTGCTCTTCTTAGCGCTGATTGTCACGTTATCTTGGGCCAAAGTCGCTGCCAACGGCTTGAATTTAGTGACGTCGTTCTTGCCGGCGCTCATTGTGGGGTTGGGGATTGATTACGGGATCAATTTTATCGCGCACTTCAACGAGATACGGCGCGCGGGGGCGCGGTTTGAAACGGCGCTCAAAGCAGCCTTGCTGCACAAGGGCAACGCCCTGGTTACTGCTTCTTTGGCAACCGCCTGCGTGCTCTTCGCGCTCATGCTGGCGACCTCGCCGGGGCTGTACGAGATGGGGATCATCGCGGGGGTGGGCGTGCTGCTGGCGCTGCTGGCGACGTTGGTGGTCTTGCCCGCTTTAATGATCGTCACGTTGATCGTCCGCCGTCGGCGAGAGGCTGCTTCTTCAGCAGCAGAAGCGCCAACTCTAGCCATCTCCCCAAGATACGAGACCCTGTGGAGGTGGGCGCGCTGGCCCATCGCGCTCGGCGTGATGGTGGGGAGCTTCTGGATGTTCCAGCAAGCGCTGAGCGTTGGGTTTCGCTTCGCCGATGAGGACCTCGCGCCGCAAGAGCTGCCGGCGCGCGCTGTGCAAGGCGAGATGCGGCGCGACTTCGAGGCCGGCAGCGCCGGTCTGGGTGAATACTTTCTCTTCTTTACGGCGAATATTCAAGAGCTGCGGCGGGTCGTCGCGGGCTTGGAAGAGCTCCAGAATCGGGGCTTTATTGACTCGGTGCGCTCGATCGCGATGTTCTTATCCGAAGACGAACAATCGCTGGAGGGGCTAGGCCCGCAACTAGAACGCGATCTGGAGCGCGCCCGCGCCGAGTTGGACCGCCAGAGCGCCGATCTGCGCCTGCTGCAAGAGCTGGCCGAAGAGATCTCCAAACTCAAAGCGAATATCACGGAGATCATCGGGAAGATCGAGTTCTTCGCCCTGACGACCGAGCTGCGCCGCCTCCAAGAAGAACTGCAAGCGCTGACGCAGCAACTCGAAGCGATCGAAGAGCGCATCGGCGCTTTAGAAGCGCAGCAGGGCAGCCTGGAAGCACTTCAGACGCGCTTGCAACAATTGAGAGAAAAGCTGCGCGATCTGGTCGAGCGACTCACGAAATTCCAACAGATCCACGAGCTGCTCGCGGCCTTGCCCAAGGAGTTGCAAGAGCACTTTGTTACTTCCGAGGGCGAGTTCGTGATCTATGCGCACCTCAAGCGCGAGACGATCAACGAGCCGGGGGTCTATCGGGAGTTCATTCAACAGATCGAAGCACTCGGCGTGGATTATCTGGGCTATGCGATGATCCAAGAGAGCTTGGAGAAGAAGATGCAGAGGGATTTTCAGGTTTCGACACTGGTCGCCGCTGCGATTATTCTGGTGATTTTAGGGATCAGCTTGGGGTGGGGGTGGGCGGTGATCGGGGTCTTGCCGGTGGGGTTGGGCTTCTTATGGATGTTAGGGGCGATGCGCTTGAGCGGGATTGACTTTAATTTCGCGAATATTATTATCTCTTCGCTCTTGATTGGCAATGGGGTGGACTACGCGGTCTATCTGATTCACGGGTTTCAGGAGCAGCGCTCGATTGGGCGGGCGTGGCGGCTGACGGCCCTGCCCATCCTGGGATCGGCGCTCACAACGATGGTGAGTTTTGGCAGCTTGCTCTTCGCCGCTACTCCCGGCTTACGAGTCTTCGGGCTGTCGGCGCTCTACGGCATCGGGTTCACCGCGTTCTTTACGCTCTTCTTTCTGCCTGCGCTCTTGGCGTTCTTCCCCCGCGCGGATCGGAATTGATTCCGTTCCCCTTCCCGGCTATAATACTTCCGTTGCGATGGCCGGGAGCTGAAGGCTCCCGCCGCAAGGCAAGGAGGTCTGAGAAGAATGATCTCGGCGAGCGCGGTCTTATTCTTGAGCTTCTTCTGGGGCTTCCTTGTCTGGTGTGACTTTCATGTGAGGTGGAGCGCGTATGACTCTTATAGAAGCGTTGATAACGCTGGGAATGGGGATTTTGCTCGCGCTGGCCGTCTTCGTGGGGCGGTGGTGGGGGCGGCGGCAGATGGAGCGCGAGCTGGTGCGAACGGGACAAGAACGCGAACAAGTCTTAGCGGCAGCTCAACGGGAAGCCGAGGCCCTCAAGGCCGCCAAGGTGGCCGAGGTTGCCAAGGCTTACAAAGCGCGCGAGGAAGAGCTGGAGCGGCGCATCAAGCGCCAAGAAGAGAAGCTCGAACGGATCGAAGCACGTCTGTTGAAGAAAGAAGAGCGCCTTGAACAGAAAGGGCTTGAACTCTTACGTATTGAGAAGTCCCTCAAAGAAGATTTGCGAAGAATAGCGGCGCTCACCGAGCAGGGCGAAGCCCTCTTAGAGGGAGAGCGCAAGCGCTTGGAAGAGCTGTCAGGGATGTCGGCCGAGCAGGCCAAAGAGTTGCTGTTGCGTCAGATCGAAGAAGAAGCCGAGCGGTTCTTCGCCAAGCGCATTCGTCAGATCCGCGAGCGCGCCGAGGCCGAAGCCGAGCGCCAAGCGCGCAAGATCATCGCCACGGCGATCCAACGCTATGCTTCCGATGAGATCGAATCGGCTACGATGAGCCACGTCCCCTTGCCCAGCGAAGAGTACAAAGGGCGGGTCATCGGCAAAGAGGGCCGCAACATTCGGGCATTTGAGGCCCTCACCGGCGTTGAAGTCCTTGTGGACGATACCCCCGATGCCATCTCGCTCAGCGGCTTTCACCCGGTGCGCCGGGAGATCGCCCGGCTGGCGATGGAGAAGCTCTTAGAAGACGGGCGCATTCACCCCGCGCAGATCAAAAAGCAAGTGGACAAAGCCAAAGAGCGCATCACGCAGCGCATCAAAGAAGAGGGTCAGAAAGCTCTGTTAGAGTTGGGCATTGATGGGATGCACCCGGCTTTAGTAGAGCTGGTCGGCCGTCTGAGCTTCCGCACGAGCTATGGCCAGAATCAGTTGCGCCACAGCTTAGAAGTTGCTTTTATTGCGGGCACGCTGGCGGCCGAGCTGGGACTCGATGCCCAGATGCAACGATTGGCCAAGCGTGCGGGCATCTTGCACGATATTGGCAAAGTTGTCGATCACAAAGTAGAGGGTTCGCACTCGCTGATCAGCGCGGAGATGGCCCGTCGTTACGGCGAAACCGAAGAGGTCGTCCATGCGATCGCGGCGCACAACGAAGAGGTCGAAGCGCGCACGATCTTAGCGGTGATCTTACAAGCCGCCGATGCGCTCTCGGCCGCTCGACCGGGAGCACGCCAAGAGACGTTTGAGGCGTATGTCCAGCGCTTGCAGAACTTAGAAGAGATCTGCCACAGCTTCCCCGGGGTTCAAGAAGCATTCGCGATCCAGGCGGGGCGCGAAGTGCGAGTGATTGTCCGTCCTGAAGAGGTGGACGACGATATGGCCGCGAAGCTCTCGTACGACATCGCGCGCTGCATCGAAGAGCAGATGCAATACCCCGGTGAGATCCGGGTGCACGTTGTTCGGGAGACGAGCTTTGTCGAGACAGCTAAATAACATCTGATGGGCTATGCCGAAGGTACGGGCGGTCGTCAAGATCACAGGCGAGATTCAGGGAGTCGGGTTTCGCAACTTCACGGTGCGCCAGGCACGCCCCTTGAAGCTGACGGGGTACGTGCAGAACTTGCGCGATGGCAGCGTGCGCGCCGAGATCGAGGGCGAGCGCGAGCAGATCGAGCAGCTCTTAAGGATTCTGCGCGAGCAAGGCCCTGGTCGCATCGAAAATTTAGAAGTGATCTGGCTTGACTATCTGGGGGAGTTCACGGGCTTTGGCATTCAATTGTAGCTGAGGCCAGTGCGAGTGGCACTTAGGCTTTCTTCAGCATGCAGCACTGTTTGTATTTCTTGCCCGATCCGCAGGGGCAAGGGTCGTTCCGCCCGACGCTTTGGGGGACCCGTCGTGGCTGCGAGGTCTTAGCAGGCTGCTTCTCTTGAGCGTTTCCCGCAAAGGCGTTCACGTTGTCATGACGATAGACGAGTCGCTCTCCCGCTGCGGCCGGCAGCGGGCGTCCCTTGGTTTCGGGCGTGACCAAGCGCAGGTGAGGCTTGATGAGATACGCGATGATCTGTTCTTCGATTCGGCTTAAAAGTTCTTGGAAGAGCTGGAACGATTCGCGTTTAAATTCTAAGATGGGGTCGCGCCCGCCGTAGGCCCGCCAACTGATCACGTCTTGCAATTCATCGAGCGCAAAGAGGTGCTGCCGCCAGTTCTCGTCGATCAGATTGAGAATCATAAACCGAGCGATCTGGGGGAAGGCTTCGCCCACGCGGGCCGCTTGCGCGTGATAGTTTTTCAGCAGAAAATCGAAAATCTTGGCGCGCAGCTCGTCTTTGTTAGAGAGCGCGTTCAGATCAACATCGAGCGCAGCGTTTTGGAAGCTGAGCAGCTCTTTGTGCAAGCTTGTCAGATCAGGTTCTTCTCCAGAGAGATAGCGCGCGATCAACTGATCGGTGTAGCTTTCTAAAAGCTCGGTGAGATATTCGTCTAGGCCCTCGCCCTCGCTTCCTATCAAGAAGCGATCGCGTAGGCTGTAGATCGCTTCGCGCTGGCGCGCCATGACTTGGTCGTACTCCAGCAAGCGCTTGCGAATGCCAAAGTAATAGACTTCTACGCGTTTTTGCGCGTTGCGGATGGCTTTCGTGAGCATGGGGTGTTCGAGGGCTTCGCCCTCGGCCATGCCCTTCTTCACAAACGCGAGCAATTTGTTGTCCCCGAAGAGTCTTATGAGATCGTCTTCGAGGGAGATATAGAACTGAGAGCTGCCGGGGTCGCCTTGGCGTCCGGCGCGCCCGCGCAATTGATCATCAATTCTGCGGGACTCGTGGCGCTGCGCACCGATGATGTGCAGGCCGCCCAATGCTGCGATCCCTTCCCCCAATTTGATGTCCACGCCGCGCCCGGCCATGTTCGTCGCAACGGTGATCGCGCCCTTCTGTCCGGCGTCTTTGATGATCTCGGCCTCGCGCTCGTGCTGCTTAGCATTCAGCACATTGTGCTTCAGCCCGCGGCGGCTCAGGAGCGCGCTGAGGTACTCCGATTTCTCAATAGACGTCGTGCCGATGAGCACGGGGCGGCCTTGTTGATGGAGTCTGTAAACTTCTTCGACAATCGCGTTAAATTTAGCTTTCTCAGTGGTGAAGAGCCTGTCGGCAAGATCCGCACGAATCATGGGCTTGTGAGTAGGGATGACCACGACGCTCAGGCCGTAGATCTGTTTGAACTCTTCTTCTTCGGTGGCGGCGGTGCCGGTCATCCCCGCGAGCTTCTTGTAGAGCTTGAAATAGTGCTGCAGGGTGATCGTCGCTAGGGTCTGCTGCTCTTTGCGGATCTCAAGCCCTTCTTTGGCTTCGACGGCCTGATGCAGCCCGTCGCTCCAGCGGCGGTCGGGCATGAGACGCCCCGTGAATTCATCTACAATCACGACTTTGCCGTCCTTGACGATATAGTCATCGTTGCGGTGATAGAGATGGAGCGCGCGCAGGGCGGTTTCTAAGTGACGGATGAGTTCGACGTGTTCAGGGGAGTAGAGATTCTCGATTTTCAGAATCGCTTCGGCTTTTTTGACGCCGGCCTCGGTCATGTGGACGCGTCGGGACTTCTCGTCTACCTCGAAGTCTAGATTCTTCTCAAAGCGCGGCGCAATCGCGGCGAAGCGCTTGTAGAGCTTCACAGTCTCGGAAGTGCTGCCGGAGATGATAAGCGGCGTGCGGGCTTCGTCAATCAAAATATTGTCAATCTCATCTACGATAGCAAAGTCGAGACCCGTCTGGACGCGCTGCTCCAGAGAGATCACTAGATTATCGCGCAGATAGTCAAAGCCGAACTGGGCGTTCGTCCCGTAGATAATA
>JANWXV010000050.1 GCA_025057405.1 Candidatus Bipolaricaulota bacterium
GTCG
Organism: Candidatus Bipolaricaulota bacterium; assembly: GCA_025057405.1. Lineage (GTDB taxonomy): Bacteria > Bipolaricaulota > Bipolaricaulia > RBG-16-55-9 > DRXL01 > SKYB132. The sequence continues at coordinate 5 of JANWXV010000050.1, forward strand.
CCCATGAAGTTAAACGCCAGCACCGCGATAATAATAAAGAACCCGGGGATCATCAACCACGGGTGATAAGTTAAATTCGAGATCGTGTTGTCCGTGAACTGATTGAGCAGTTGCCCCCAACTGGTCATCGGGTCTCGGATGCCAAAGCCCAAGAAGCTCAGCGCGGCTTCGGCCAAGATCAAGCCGGGGATGCTGAGCGTCGCCGTGACGATCAAGAAGCTCATCGTGTTGGGCAGCAAGTGTGTGAAGATAATACGAACGTCGCTGGCCCCTACGGCTTTAGCCGCTAATGAGAACTCTTGCTCGCGCAGCGCCAAGAACAGCCCGCGCAGCGCCCGCGCCGTCCCGCCCCAGCCCAAAATAGACAAGATCATAATAATCAGCAAGAACGAGACCGCTGGAGGCAGCCCCGGAGGCAAGATCGCTGCTAGGGCCAAGAGCAAAGGCAACCCGGGGAACGAATTTAAAACTTCGATCAGTCTCTGGATGAAGACGTCCAGCCCGCCCCCGTAGTAGCCCGAGATGCCCCCAAAGACGATCGCCAGGCTCAAGCTGATCAGAAGCGCCAGCGGCCCGATCGAGAGCGAGACCCATCCCCCGATCAACGTGCGCGAGAAGAGATCGCGCCCGACGTCATCGGTGCCGAAGAGAAAGATCTGCCCCGGAGAGCTGAGATCGCGCTCCCCCGTGCCAAAGAGATGAATATCCGTCGGAAAGAGCCACAAGAACTGATACGGGTCCCCGGGGACGAAGAATTTAATGGGATAGACGCGCTCGCGGTCTTCTCGGTAGAGCCAGCGGCCACGAGGATCGCGCTCGCGCTTCAGCCCATACACAAAGGGCCAAGTCAGACGCCCTTCCTTGTCGAAGAAGTGAATCTGCGTGGGAGGCGCGTAAGCGAAGCGCCGTCGCTGGGTGGCGTAGTCATACGGCGCGATGAAGTGCGAGAAGATCGTCAGGAGCGTCAGAATGACGATGATCGCGCCGCCGAGCGCCCCTAAACGATGGCGCCGGAAGCGCCGCCAGATGAGCTGGCTCTGGCTGACGGGCTTGGTTGTCAGCAGCTGCTCTTCTTGGTTGCGGCGTTCCTCGGCCGTGGGTGCAGAAGTCTCAGTCATAGCGAATGCGCGGGTCGGCCCACGCGAGCATAATGTCCGCCAAGAGATTGCCCAGCAAGAGTAAAATAGCGAAGAACATCAAGAGCGTCTGGACGAGATAGTCATCATACGCGCGCAGCCCATCGTAGAAGAGCCGCTCGACGGTGGGGAAGTTCAAGACGATGGCTGTAATCAACGCGCCGCTGATCAAGCCGGGCAGGCTCTGCCCGAAGATCGTGATCATCACGTTGAGCGCGTTGCGCACCGCGTGTTTATAAACGACAACGCTCTCTTTGAGACCCTTGGCTCGCGCGGTCATAATATACTGAGAGTTGAGAATATCGAGGAGTTGCCCGCGCATCACGCGCATCAAGCTGGCAATCGAAGACGAACCGATGACCAGAACGGCGGGCCACAGATGCCAGAGGTAGTCGAGCCATTTGGTCAGCGTCCAGTCCCACGGCCACGGCGAGCCAGCCATGTGCGCTTGCGTGAACAGCCCCCCCACCGACGCTCCGGCGTTGCCCGTGCAGAAGAACCCCCAGCCCCAGCTACAAAACGTCGGAATGACCGAGATCACGAGCCAGTACATCAGCACGAGAGCGAGAAAGAAATTGGGGATCGAAAGCCCCGCAAATCCCAAGAGCGTGAAGATATTGTCGCCCAGAGAGTATTGTCGCGTCGCTGAGTAGATCCCCAAGGGGAGCGAGATCAGCCACGCGAAGAGAAACGTAGGAATAGTTACCAGCAGCGTTAAGGGCAAGCGCTCCCAGAAGAGCGTAGCCACGGGCTGGTTGGTCTCGAACGAGAACCCAAAGTCGGGGTTCCAGTGAATAAACGGAAAGCCGTGCACAAACGGGAAGTTGCTGTCTATAGAGAATTGAAAAGACCAGACTTGCCACTGCTGCCCTGTGCGAGGGTCGGTGCTCTGGCTCTCCCAGATGACCCCCTTAAGCCAACGCCAGTAGCGATCCAAGCAGCCCTGCCATTGCCATTCGAGGGGTTCACAGGGGGTCTCTAGGCCCAAGTGCTTGGCGATGCTCTGGAGCGTCTCTTGGGAGATGCGCTCGTTCAGCTTGTATTTGGTGAGAAAATCCCCCGGGGCGAGCTGGACGACGAAGAACGCGACCAGCGAGATAATCAAGAGCGTCGGGAGCATGTAGATCAGACGCCGCAGGATGTAGTTGAGCATAAGTATCTCTCTGGGAGGCCCTCACCCCGCCCTGCGGGCACCCCTCTCCCGTCGGCCACTACGGGAGAGGGGGTGAGGGCCTTATCTATTTATCTATCTATTTCGCATTCCGTCGTTGCTCGTCCTTCCACCAGAGCTGATCAGCAAAAGCTAACACGCTGAAGTTGGGCTTGAAATTGTCGTTGTTGCCCAGCGTTGCTTTGCTCGCGTAGATATACTGCTGATTGACCAGATAGATATACGGGAGATTCTCCGAGACGAGTCTCTGGAACTCTCTGTAGAACTCTTGGGCTTCCCCTTCGTCGAAGGTCGTCGCGGCCAGATCGAAGAGTTCGTCCACGCGCTTCTCCCAGTCGGGAGGGTTCTCTTTGGAGGAGTAGCGCCAGAAGTGCAACCGCCCGTTGATCTTCCAGACGTTGGAGCCGTTGTTGGGTTCGGTGCCTCCCGTCAGCCCCAAGACCATCGCCTCGAAGGTCCCGTTGAAGAGCGTATCTACTAGCGTGTTGAACTCGATGGAGCGCGCGTTGGCCTTGACCCCGATCTTGGCCAAGTCGTTCACCAAGACCGAGACGATCTTCTCGCGGATTTGGTTGCCCTGATTGGTCGTGAGCAAGAATTCTAGTTCTCGGTCGCGCTCCGGCGGGAGCTTGGAGAGATCGGCGATGCGGTCTTCGGGGTTGGCGAAGCTCTTTAAGAACTCATCGGTGATGTTGCGCACGCCGTCGTTATCGGTGTCTCTCAGCCCGATCTCGTCGAGCATCCGAGCGGCCTTCTCCAAGTCGTACTCGTACTTCGTGAACGACTCGCTCTTGTCGTAGAAGGGCGAGGGGATGCTGACGGGACTCCACTGCGGGATAGCGAGGCCGTTATAGATATTGTCAATCATGGACTCTTTATCTACGGCGTGGGCGATGGCGCGGCGGAACTGCAAGCTGCGGAAGACCGCTTGGAGCGCTTCGTAGAAGGGCTTGCCCGGACCGGCCTTGGCCACGTCTTGATTGAACGCCAGATAGGTTTCGCCGAACGTGGGGCCGCCACGCAACAGCTCGCGGTTGTTTGTGAGATCCACACAGATCGTGTTCCCCGTAGGGAGTTCTTCGCAGTCCCGGTTGAGGTCTTGGATCTCTTGCATGAGCAAGGGCCAATCGGTCGGCCGGACTCCCAACGTGTCCGTCTCGCCGGTCTTGAACTTCAAGAACGCCGTGTCCAAGTTCTGCACGACCAAGAAGACAAGCTGATCGAAGTAGGGCAACTGCACGCCGTTGGGGTCCACTTTCCAATAGTACGGATTGCGCTCTAGGACGACTTGTTGATCTACGTCGTAGCGCACGAAGCGATAGGCCCCCAAGCCGACGATCTCTTCGGCGGGCGTGCCCAAGCCCCACGTCGTGTTGAAGAGCGTCGGAGGGACGCCCTCCCACTTGGTGGCTTGGGCGAACTCGACTGATTTTTGAATGTTGTCAACCGCTTGCTGGAGAAGATCAATCAGCTGAGCCTTCTCCTCGGGGACGGCGTTCTTCAAAGCGTCCAGAGACTCGCGCAGGGCAGCCGCTGCGCTCTGGGCTTTTTCTAAGTCTTTCGCGGCAATCGCCGCACCTAGCGCTTGGAGTCTTCTCTCTAGCTCGCTGGCCCTCTCTGCAGAGATGCCCCGCAACTCTTGGCGGTTCTCTTCCAAGAGCTTCTTGGCGCCGTCGTAGTAGCCCTTGGCCCCCGGATTGAGCTTGGCGACTTTATCGGCGAGCTTGTGTTTGGGCAAGATTTCAAAGCCCAGCGAATTCAGAATCGGGCGAAACGGCTTGGGCATGATCACTTTGATTGTATAGTCGTCGAGCTTGACAAACTGCAATGGCTGGCCCTCGACGTAGAGCAGATCGCGCCCAGCCGAGCGCACGTCGGGATTGAAGTGCAGATCGTTGAACGTGAAGAGCACATCGTCGGCGGTGAAGCAGCAGTGGCCATCGGACCAGCGAATCCCCCGGCGCAGGTGAAAGACGATCTCGCGGCGGTCATCGGAGACCTCCCACGAGTGGGCCAAGCCCGCCATTGGTTTATAATCTTCCCAGCGCGTCTCGACCAGCCCTGCGTGCAGCAGTCCCGTGACGTCGGTCGAGCTGGTCTCGTTCGCTACGATGGGGTTGAGGGTCTTTGGCCCGCTGAGGGTGCCGACCACGAGCTTGCCGCCCGGCAGCCCCGGCTCGCTCAGCCCTTCGGGCTGCGCGAGGACTTGGGCGTCGGGGGGGAGTTCGCCGCCGCGGGCGGGTTGGGCTTCGACGACCGTGAAGCGAATCTCCTGCCCGCCAACGGTAACGACGCGCTCGCCGGTCTTGTTAAACTCGGAGAGCCAGAAATACAGATGCGTCGTAGCTCCAGCGGGCACGGTCGCCGTCTGCTTGTTGACAAATCCCCCATCCAACAGCAACGAGACTTCTTCGGAGACGGTCTTGTCGGAATGCGGGTTGTGCAGATAGAGACTGACAGCGAGTCGCCCGGTCTTGGGGACGATGCGATTGCTGGGGAAGATCGCTATTTGCGTGATCTGGAGTTCGCCGGTGCGCCCGATCTCCGTGACCTTGGTCTTCTCTTCAGCGCTCTCGGTCTTCTTCTCGGATTCTTCTCTTTTTTCTTCTTTCTTCTCCGGGGGATTGGTCGAAGTCTCCGGCGGCTTCGTCGTCGGAGGCACCCCTGGGCATCCACTCAGACCTACCAACCCCGCTACCAACAAAATCGCTACGAGCCAGACGGAGAATCTCTTCTGCATCGGTGTCGTCGTCTCCTTTCTAGATTAAGTATCGCGCGGAGCTGCGCTCAGCGTTTATTGCTTGCGTCGCGCCTCGTCCTTCCACCAGACGATGTCGGTCGCTCCCAAGATCTGACCGATCGTCTGCAACGGGTTAAAGTGCTCGGTGTTGACTAAATCTATCTTAACAGCGTAGAGAAAGCGCTGGTTGACCGTGTAGATCAGCGGAAGATTCTCCGAGACGAGCCGCTGAAATTCTCTGTAGAACCCTTTGGCCTCGTCTTCGTCGAACGTCGTCGCGCCCAGATCGAAGAGTTCGTCCACGCGCTTCTCCCAATCTGGGGGGTTCTCTTTGGACGAGCGCCGCCAGAAGTGCAGGCCCCCGTCGGTGCGCCAGACGTTGGCGCTGAAGTGCGGGTCCACCCCGCCCGTCAGCCCGATGATGATCGCCTCGTACTTGGCGTTGGTGAGGTCGTTGACGAGGGCGTTGAAGTCTTTGGGACGAAAGTTGGCCTTGACGCCGATCTTCTTGAAGTCATCTACCAAGAGCGCGGCGGTCTTCTCGCGCAGCG
>JANWXV010000051.1 GCA_025057405.1 Candidatus Bipolaricaulota bacterium
AGGCTCTGAATCTGGGCAAAGGCGTTGACGGGCGCGCCCGTCTGGCCCTCCACGCGAAACTCTACGCCCGCCGGAACGGTCAAAAAGAGCGAGCCGCCCACGTGCTGGGGCAGCGGCGGCAGGACAGAGAGGATCGCCGTGGCTTCGGCAGAGAGGTTCTCAAAGCGCTGCGAGACAGCTTTTAATAAGATGCGCTCGCGCCCGGGAGGGGCTTGTTTGGGGATGACGACTTCTACGGGGACTTCGCGCGCCTCCCCCGGCCCTAGATCGAGCCGCCGGAAGATCGAGAGCCGCACAGAGAATCCCGCCCGTGCAGAAACAGAGAGTTCAATGCGATCGGGAGCGTTCCCCGTGTTGCGCACCGTGAATCTCACTAAGAGGGCGCTGCCCGGCTCGACGCTCGTCTCCGGCGGGGCGAGGACTTGCAGGCCGGGGGTCTCTTTGACGGTGATCGTCACGCTCGCGCGCGCTGTCAGCGCGGGATTCTTGCGTCCGCGTACATTGAATGTGACCGGGTGAGCGCCGGCGCGCGCCTGCGCAGTGATTAACAGACTAATAAAGACTTTTTCGTCCTCACCCGGAGCTAGCTCTACCGGCTCTGGGGGGGAGAGCAACTGAACCCCGTTGGGAAGCTCCAGAGAGAACTCAAATATATCTCGTTCGCTGGAGTTATTCTTGAGGTCAAAAACCAGGGTGATGACCTGGGTAGGGCTAGCCGGTGGAGGGGCCGAGGGAGCGGTCAGCAGGAGCTGGGCCAGGGCTGCCCCCTCCCACAGACTCACCCCCAAGACGAAGGCGACAAAGAGGCGCATCATGACGGTAGCTTTTAGATTTTAAGCCTTCTTTGGTGTCTGACCAAGGACAGAAGCCTGAAGGGGAGAATACCTGTGTCCGCGTCGGGGGCGTGAAAAAATTTGCCTTCGCCGGGGGAGAGCCTTTAGAATAAGCAACAGTGATTAGTGGAACGGCAGTGACTAGACCCTAGTCACGTCACTAGTCACTAGATCACGAGCGAAAGGGGGGTAGCTGAGCATGAACAAGACGGAGTTGGCCGAGCTGGTGGCGAAGCAGACGGGTCTATCGAAGAAGGCTGCCAAAGAGGCCGTTGACGCGACGTTCAACACCATCAGCAAGTCGGTGTGCGACGGGGACGCCGTGAGGATCACGGGCTTTGGCACCTTTGAGGCCCGCCCGCGCAAAAGCTCGATGCGCATCAACCCGCAGACGGGCCAGCGGATCATGGTGGCGAGCAAGGCCGTTCCGGGGTTCCGCGCCGGGCGCGAACTGAAAGATTTGGTGCGCAAGAAGCTCAAGGTCGTCGAGGCCGGCGGCAAGCTCTCGGTGCGCCGCTGATGCTCTCTCCGGTCACGAATGGGCCTAACGGATTGGCGGATAGAACAATCCGTTAATCCGTTACCCATTCGTTGACGGGGTTATCTTGGCTCCTCAGCCATCTTCTTGAGCGCTAGCACGTCGTCGAAGTCGGCGTCGCCGTCGTTGTCGAAATCGAAGGCCCGCGCGTTCTCCTGCACCGGGGGCTTCTCTATATGAAATCCCAAGAGCGCGGCATCTTCGAGGGTGAGCCTCCCATCGGCGTTAACGTCTTCATACAGACCATCTTGGTCAAGGTCTTGCGGGGGGGCTTTGGCCTCGCCGATGGGCACTAATTTTAAGGGCTGGATGCGCAAGATATACTGCCCCCCGGCGAGCGATTCCCCTCCGTAATCTAAGATAGCTACTACGGCATAGCGTCCTGGAGGGAGGAGATCGCCCTTCTTGCGGCCGCTGGTGACTTTGAGTTGGCGTTTGGCTCCTGGAAGCGTGGGGAAGCTGTCGAATTCGATCTTATCTACCGTGCTGCCCTTCTCATCGCGGATCTCGACGCGCCCGGTCACCCTCTGCACGTGCACCGTCCCGCGGTTCTCGAACTCCACCCAGACATTCGGGGGATTGAGGCCGCGCACGTCGAGCATCGTGATCCGTCCCTCTCGCTTCCCCGTCCCCGGCGGCGTCTGGAAGACCTTCACGGCAAAGCGCCGGCGCACGACGACCGTCGTCCCCGGTTGGGGCTGCGTCTGCTTGGGGCTGGCCTCTACCAAGATCGCTGCCCAATAAGTCCCCTCGATGTCGCGCGGGACTCTGAGCGAGAATTTCACTTCTCTCTGTTCGTTGCGCGCCAGATCGAAGCGCACCGGGCTGACGCTCAGCCAGCCCGCGGCGGAGCGCGGCAGCGTTCCTGGGGGATAGAAGCGATTCTCCCCGTGAAGATCGCGATCCCAATCAGCTAGACTGATCTGAATCTCTAACGGATCGGCTTCGTTATTGATGAGCTGAAACGCGAGCGTTTCGCTGGCACCGCGCGGCAGGGCCAGATCGAACTCGATATTGGAGATCAGCAGGGCGCGCGTCTCCGCAACGCAAAGCGCTAGGAGGAGCGTCCCTATCCCCCAAAGCCGGGCCAACGCGCGCATGGGGTTCTCCTTAGCGTGTGCTGCTGGCTGCTACTTCTTGTGGTTCGATTTGTCTTGCAAGAGCAAGGCTCGTTCTAAGTCATGCTCGCTGATCCAGCGCTTGGCGAGCAGAATCTGTCCCAGCGTGCGGGTGCCGCCCTCTTTCTTTTGCAATTCCAGGGCTTGTTGCAGCTTGTCCTCGGTGATCTTGCCCAGGTCAACCAAGATCTCCCCCAGGCGCTTGTTGCGCTCAAAGTATTCTTCGAGAATTGATAAGATGACCGAGCTTTTGCTGCGGCGCTCGCGCTCGGCCTTCGCGTCAATTTGCTTGATCAGATAGAGATCGTCTTTCGTGTAATAGATCGTTAGTTGCATCTACATCACTCCCTAAATTAATCTTAGAACAAACTCTATCAAAATAGAAACGGATTGTCAATCGTCGGGGCACGGAAGGGCCGGGCAAAAGGGCGAGTGCTGCGAGCGCCTAGCGCGTGGAGAGCGTGTAAATCAGCGTCACGTGGTAGCGGCCGTCGCGGTGTTCGGGGCCTACACGCACGCGATAATCCATAGAGATGAGAAACTCCCCCGATGCCCCTTGGGTGATCGTCTGATCGCTGGTCGAGATGGGAATATAATATTGACGGGCACGGACGTAGAGATCGCTGACAGGCTTTCGATACTGCCCGTCGTCGCTGATCCCCATTTCTGACTCTAACGCGCGGACGCGCAAAACCCAGGGGAGATTGCTGCGCGCTAGGAGCTGGAGCGCTCCAGGACGCTCGATCCAGCCCGCGGCGCGCTCTTGGGGAGTCGGTTGGGGAATGCGATAGAGCGAGACAAGCTCCCTATCATCTGGGCGTTCCCCCCACACGGAGAGGCTTTGATACCCTGCGATCTGAAAAGCTACTGTCGCAGTAGTAGAACTCTGAGAGAGACTGGGAAGGGCGAGTAAGAGCAAGCAAGAGCCTGCGAACGCAGCAACGGTGATCGGTCTTCTCATGGCTTCCCGGCAACCCAGCCACCCTCGGCCACACCGGTCGGGTCTGTGGCTTTGCGCCCCCGTATCTCTACGGGTTTGCCCTTATCAGGAAAGCTGACTCGTTGCCTCCCTCCATTCGTTTATTCTAAGTATTAGTATTATAAAATACTTTTTTTGAATTGTCAAGGGGGGGCTAAGGGACATAAAAGAATAGATCAGGCCCTAAAGCGAAGAAGAAGCGGGCAAGCGGGAGCCGACGCGGGGATACGGTGGCCAGCTCCCGCTTGTTGAGGGAGAGGGGGTCAATGAATCTCGTGAGGACGCCGGTAGGGGTCGATATAGACCGTATCGTAGTTGGAGACCCGCTGATAGACCGGCTCGTTCTCTGCCAGGGGCTGGAACGCGGAGTGGACGGTGACAAAGCTGCGCGGATCAGCTCCCAGCAGGAGCTTCAACTGCGAGACGGTGAGGTCCATCGGCACAGAGATGACGGCGAACCCCAGACTGTTGCGCATCTGCACGTAGATCCACTTGGTCATGGCCACTCCTTTCTCAGCCGCGGGACGTTTCGGTGCTCTCTCCGAGCCGTTCCGCTTAGCGTCTCTTATACACCGACCATATAGTCTGTGTCGGTGATCTATGTTTCATTTATAGGCTTGAGGCGTTGGCATCAGTGTAATCTTTGCGCTTGAATTTGTCCTAATGCTCAAACTCGCAGGGGAAGCTTGCTATAGAGTCGAAAATCACGGAAAACCTCTATGTCAGCGCTTTTTATGATCCCCGTCATGGTCTCGCTTGACGGACTTGACAAATATAAAAAAGTTGTATATAATACTAACAACTATAATACAAGGGAGCGGGAGAGAGTGCTAGAAAAGCTGCCCCAACGCAACCTCCTTACCCGAAGGGAGAACCCCCGCTGCTGCGAGGGGTCGCGGCAGAGCTTGGGGCACCAGGGTTTTGCCCGCTGGTTTAACTTGGCCCGAGTTAGCGGCGGGATTTTTCCCCAGTGCCCGAGCGCGGTTTCGATCACCGTGAGGGTATGATCCCTCCGCCCGGTCGTCTCCAAGGAGATCCTCACCAGAGGGGGATGAGAGGGGAATGGGGAAGTCGGAGTGAGGACGGGGAGATGACAGGGTTCCTCTGAGACCCTGCTGCTCAGAGGAAGGTATGCTGCGCTACCCGTTTGCCCCCGGGCAGCGCAGTCTTTTCGGCTATTGTTTCGTTCTGACTACCGCATCTATCTGCTGAGCCAGCCGGTCGAACTCTTCTAAAGAGAGCGTCTCGCCGCGTCTTTGAGGGTCAATCGCAGCTCTCTCAAGGGCTGCACGCACAGAGTCGCGCGGCAGCGCTAAGAAGGGCGACTGAGCCAGCGCTTGCAGGAGCGTCTTGCGCCGCAAGTTGAACGCCGCTCGAACCACCTTGAAGAACAGATCTTCTGGGGCTTGAAAGCGCGGCTGACGCAAGAATTCTAAGCGCACGAGCGCAGAATCCACGTCGGGCTTGGGCAAGAAACAGTTCTTGGAAACTTTCGCGAGATACTGCACCTCAGCGAAAGAGTGAGCGAAGACCGTAATAGCACTCGCATCGCGCGTCCCCACCGGGGCCGAGAGCTTCTCAGCGACTTCGAGCTGCACCATCACCAGCGCTGAGTGCAGATGTTTATGCGCTTCAATCAGTTTCTCCAGAATCGGAGCCGTGATATAGTACGGGAGATTGCCGACAACCTTCGTCTGAGGGGGCAAGCTCTTCAGATCGAATTCTAAGAAATCTTGGCACAAAATCTCCGTATGAGAGTGAGCACGGAGATGCTCTCGGAGCAACGGGACGAGCCGCGCGTCTATCTCGACGGCGATCACGCGGGCAGCACGCTCGGCCAATTTCTGCGTCAGCGTGCCGATCCCCGCGCCGATCTCCAGCACGGTATCGTCAGAGTTAATCTGAGCAAACGAGACGATCTTCTCTAGAATATGGGCGTCTATAAGAAAGCTCTGGCCCCAGCGCTTCCGCAAGCGAATCTTGTGGCGAGCCAGCAGCGCGCGCACGACCGACGGATTCGTCAGAGACATAAAGACTTAGCGCCAGCGCGTCAGGATCTCCTCTCTCCGAAAGAGCCGCACGGCGATCTTGAGCAA
>JANWXV010000052.1 GCA_025057405.1 Candidatus Bipolaricaulota bacterium
CGGGAAACCAATAGACTGAGATTTCTCTTGGATCGTTTTCCAATTGCGTCCTACGGGGACGAAGAAGAAGTTCGAGGGGCCGCCCTCGGTCAGCCCGTAGGCCTGCGTGAGCATCACGCCCTTCTCCCAGAAGGGGCGCATGACCTCGCTTGAACAGGGCGCGCCCGCCGACGTGATATACTCTAGACTAGAGAAATCCGTCTGGGCAAAGCGCGGGCGGGACGCGATCATGCGCAGCATTGCTTCTACACCGCCAAAGTGCGTGATCTTCTCGCGCTCGATCAGCTCTAAAATCAGATCGGGATCGAACTCTCTTATGAGGGTGACCTGACCGCCGATATGGAAGACGGGCGTAACGGTGTTCCAGCCGCCGATGTGAAAGAATGGGAAAGTCAGAAGCTCTTTTTGGTTGATCCCGCTCTGGCCTGCCCCCGTAGCGATCAGGCTGATGGAGTTCCAGAGCATCTGACGATAGCTGACCAAGCAGACCTTGGGCAATCCCGTTGTGCCGCCGGTGTGAATATACAAGTGCACCGCGTCGAGCGATTTGGCGCGATGGACAGGGCGCGGGGGCGTAGCGAGCACGCTGCGCTCATAGGGAGAGTCGGGCGAACCCCAGGAGATGGTTGCTTGAGTCGCGGGTGGGAGCGTCAGCTTCTCTAGGAACGTTTGGAAGTGCTCTTCGTAGAAGAGCACTTTGGGTTTGATGCGTGCGAGCAGATGGTCTAGCTCTGGAGGAGCAAGACGATAGCTGAGCGGCGCTAAGATCAGTCCGAGCTTGCCCGTCGCAAAATAGAGATCTATCGGCTCGACGCGATTGCGCGAGAGAAATGCGACCACGTCGCCCGGCTGAAGGGCGAGCACGTCGCGCAAGTAAGTCCCTAGACGGTTGGCGCGCTCGTCGAGTTGGGCATACGTATATCTTGAGTTCGCGGTAGCGTCGTAGAGGGCTTCGCGCGTGGGCGTGAGCATGGCGCGCCGCCCTGACCAGTCGCCCACCCACGAGAGTTCTACGTTGTGCATGGCCTCACCCCCGGCCCCTTTCCCGTTGAGGACGGGAGAGGGAAGCTAGAAATTCAAGAATTGCTCGATTGGCTTCGTCGGCGCGCTCGATGAAGAAGAGATGGCGCGTTCCGGGGAAGATCTTCAATTGAGCTTGGGGAAGCTTGGCGGCGAGGCGCTGGCTGTTCTCCGCGGGGACGACGGGGTCATCTTCACCGGCCAGGACCAGCGTGGGGCAGCGAATCTCCGAGAGTCGCTCTTCGCTGCAAAAATTTAGGGGGGCCATCAGTTGTCTTAAGTAAGCGTAGCGCGGTTGCGGGTTGCGGCGCATGGGGCGCGTCAGTTGCGCGATCTCGTGGGAGTTCTGCTGAAGATACTCACGGCTGAATGCAAGCTCTAGCCCATACTGAAACGTCTCCTTGCCCGCGCCAAAAGCCATAAATTGAAGGACTTCGCCTTTGGGGAGGACCATATGAGAACCGCCAAACGACGTCGAGCAGAGCACTAGACTGTTCACAGATTCGGGGTGGTCGAGCGCGAGCTGTTGGGCGATGAACCCCCCAAGCGAGACCCCGAAGATATGAGCACTGGAGACACCCAGCGCGCGCAGCAGCTCATACGCATCTTGAGCCAGCACCCCAACTGTATACTCTTGGTCGGGCTTATCAGATTGCCCGGCCCCGCGATTGTCAAAAGCGATCAGTTGATAGTGCGAAGCGAGCGCGGGAATTTGTTTGAACCAGAGCCACGTCCCGTAGCCGATCCCCGCAATGAGCACGAGAGGCTCTCCGCGGCCGTGGGTTTCGTAATATAGCTGAACGCCATTCACGGAGATCTTCGGCACAAGCGGCCTCCAATCTGACGAATGATTCACCTCTCATATTGTGCCAGAAAGAGAGTGCTCTTGTCAAGCGCTAGGCGCTCTGAGACAGTTTTTTGAGCACACGATGAATGACGCGAGAGGAGAAGCCGCGTCGTCGCAGCAGGCCGATCAGCCGCCGTTCGCGTTGTGGAGGCTCCAGATGGCGATAGCGCGGAACTCTTGTGCGGGCTAGCGCTTCGGCTAGGGCTTCTTCGTCCATCTGGGCAGCCGCAAGTGCTTGTTCAATCGGCTCGGCCTCAAGACCCTTGGCGGCGAGTTCCCACGCGAGGGCGCGCCGGCTCTTGGGATGACGCGCCATCCGATCTTCGATCCATAATCGAGCGAAGAGCCGGTCGTTCAGCCAACCTTTCTGTTCGGCCTCTTGCAGCACCGTTGTGATGACATCTTTGGAGAAGCCCTTCTGTTGCAATCTCTGCAACGCTTCGGCGCGACTGCGCGGACGGTGCGCTAAGAATCTTAACAGATAAGCGCGTGCGCGCTCGGTCTGATCTTTCGGATGAAGCATCTTAGACGTCGGGCAAGAGAGGGGCTACGGCTTTCATCTTGGCCTTATCGAAGGGCAGCCCGGCCTTCTGACGGATCGCGTTCTCCAACTGCTCGCGCACGTCGGGATGCTCTTCTAAATAAGCCGCGCTCTTAGACGTTCCCTGACCCAATTGCGTTGTTCCGAAAGCCAGCCAAGAACCGCTCTTTTTGATAAGACCGTATTGCTCGCCGAGCTTGAGCAGTTCGCGCGTCCGCGCGATTCCCCGCCCGTAGATAATATCAAAGCGCGCTTCTTTGAAGGGCGGCGCTAATTTGTTCTTGACCACGCGGACGAGCGTCTCGCTCCCGATCTTCTCGTCCCCCTCTTCGATCGTCCCGACGCGCTTGATCTCCATGCGAACGGACGTGTAAAACTTCAGAGCTAAGCCCCCGGTTGTCGTCGTCGTCGGCCCCCACCCCGTCCCGGAGATCGTCTGGCGAATCTGATTGATAAAGACGACTGTCGTCTGCGACTGCGCAATCGCTGCGGCGAGTTTTCTCATGGCTTGGCTCATCAAGCGCGCTTGCAGGCCCACTTGGCTCTCGCCCATCGCCCCTTCGATCTCGGCCTCGGGCACCAGCGCGGCGACAGAGTCAATGACGATCACGTCAATCGCGCCGCTGCGCACGAGACTCTCGGTGATCTCCAGCGCTTGTTCCCCAGAGCTGGGCTGCGAGAGCAAAATCTTATCTAACTGAACGCCGATGGCTCTGGCGTAGCTGGGGTCGAGGGCGTGCTCAGCGTCAATAAACGCGACGGTGCCGCCGCGCTTCTGCGCCTCAGCGATGATATGCAAAGCCAACGTTGTCTTGCCGGAGGCTTCGGGGCCGAAGATCTCAACGATTCTCCCCCTTGGCACTCCTCCAATACCCAGCGCAATATCGAGCGCCAACGAGCCGGTGGAGATCGTCTCGATTTCGAGACGCGTCTGCTCCCCTAGCCACATGATCGCGCCTTCGCCATATTTCTTCTTGATCTGCGCCAGCGCGCTCTCTAAGACTTCGTGTCGGCCCATATTGGGTCATTCTGAGCGCCGCGAAGAATCTTTTCGCTCCGCTCAAGGTGACATTATAATTCTAAAGCACTTTCAGGTGCTGCACAATCCTCTTCTCGACGATGTTCCACGGCTGTGTCGTCGTATCAATGGTGATCAGCGAGACGCGCTCGCCAGTGGGAACGGTGTATTCGTGATTTTGGGAGAGCTTCTCTTTCATCGCTTGATAGACCTCCCAACGCGCGTCGGAGTAGCCGCGCGCGGCCAGCGGCTCGTGAGGGCGGCGTTCCAGCCGCTCTCTGACAGCCTCTTCTGAGCAGGTTACGTAAACCGTCCACAGAGACGCGCTCTGCTGAAACGCATCGAAGAAGCGCTCGCGCGTCTTGGTCTTGAGAAACGTCCCGTCGAGCACGACGCTTCCGCCGCAGCGCAAGACTTTGTAGATTTCTTTTATGATATAATCGTAAACCCTTCGGTAATACTCTTCGTCGTAGCGGCGCTCCGCCCCAAAGAGCAGATACCCCGTTTGATCGGTGCTCAGATAGCGAGCGTCGAGAGCGTGAGAGATCTGGTGCGCGATGGTCGTCTTGCCCACCCCGACCAAGCCACAGACCATCACCAGCCACGGCGGCGGCAGATCGCTGAACAGCTCCTTCCAATCGATCATCTGACCCCTCCTCGCTCTCTGTTGTCTCGCGTTTGCCCTAAAGCAAAATGCGAGCATCCACGACGCGCGCGCCGCGTCCCTTGTCTAAGACGATCAACGGGTTGATGTCTAACTCAGAAATCGCTTCTAATTCTAGCGCTAATTGCGATAGTCTTTGAATGCACTCGGCGATGGCGTCTAGGTCTGCGGGGGGCTGGCCGCGAAAGCCCGTCAGGATCTTATACCCGCGAATCCCTTCGATCATGCGATAGGCAGACAGCTCGCGGATCGGCGCGACGCGAAACGTCACATCTTGAAAGACCTCGACGTAAATGCCACCTAAGCCGAAGAGCAACAGCGGCCCAAAGTGCGGATCGCGCTTCATCCCCAAGATCGTCTCGTGCCCGCCGCGTAGGTGCTCTTGCACCATCACGCCCCAGAGCTGGGCCTCGGGCTTGGCTGATCTGACAGAGCCAAGCATCTCGCGATAGGCCGAGCGCAGTTGGGCTTCATCTCGGAGGTTGAGTTGCACGCCACCGAGATCAAACTTATGAACGATCTGTGGCGAGACGATCTTGAGCACGACGGGATAGCCGATCTCGCTCGCCGCGCGAAGCGCTTCGCTCTCGTCGCGGGCGAAACGGCTCTTGGCGAGGGGGAACCCATAGGCTTGCAGCACTTCATAGGCTTCGGGTTCGGGGAGAAACGTTCGGCCGGCGGCGCGGGCTTGCTCCAAGACGCGCTCAGCTCTCGCGCGGTCGGTGTCGGTGAAGCGCTTAATTTCAGTGCGGGGGCGTTGGCGCCACTGGCTGTAGCGGGTCAGCGCGCTGAGGGCGCGTGCGGCCGCTTCGGGGAACCTGTAACACGGAATGCGATGGGCGTCGAAGACTTTGAGGGCAGCTTCGGACTCGCCTAGGGCCATCAGACAGGCGAGCATGGGCTTCTCAGCGCTCTGGGCCGGCTCGGCGATGGCGCGCGCGATCGCCTCTAAGTCTGCGGTCATCTGCGGGGTGCAGATGGCGATCACGCTCTCGACGTTCTCGTCGGCCAGCACCGTCGTCAGCGTGGCGCGATAGCGATCTGCGTCGGCATCGCCGATCAGATCTACGGGGTTGCGCGCGCTGGCCGTGGGCGGGAGCTGCGCTCGCAGACGTTCTTGCGTCTGGGGAGCCAACGCAGCGATCTTCAGCCCGTAGCGCACGGCAGCATCCGTGGCGATGATCCCCGGGCCGCCGGAGTTGGTGACAATCGCGATCTTATCTCCGCGGGGCAGGGGCTGGTGCGCCAGGGCAATTGCGTAATCGAAAAGCTCTTGGAGGCTCTCGACGCGCAAGACCCCCGACTGTTCGAAGATCGAATCGTAGGCTTCATCGGAGCCGGCGAGCGCGCCCGTGTGCGAAGCGGCGGCCGCCGCTCCCTCGCGGGTGCGCCCCGATTTGATCGCCAAGATCGGCTTCTTCTCGGAGATTCGACGCGCCAACTCCGTGAACTCTCGTG
>JANWXV010000053.1 GCA_025057405.1 Candidatus Bipolaricaulota bacterium
GATCTTGAGGGCGCTGCCCACTCGGGGATCGTAGAGATAGAAGAACGCAACGTGATAGGCCGACGCTTCTAGAGCAAAACTGAAATCGGTAATCGCACGCGGCAGCTCGATCTCGCGATTCGGCTCGTCCCACGACGGATAGGCCTCTTGGACGAACCAATTCGTATAGCCCAGAGAATCTTTGGGGGTATCGCTGAGCACCGCGCTGAAGAACTGTCTATCGTTGGCCCAGTGCTGCTGATCGCGCTCTAAGCAGAATTTCAAGAACCATTCGGTCTCCGGGGTTTTATTAATAGCTATGAGGGGCAAGCGACGCTGAGCACAGAGTTCGACAAGGCGGACCGGCCCGGCCATGAGGTCCAGCACCCCCGCGAGCGACGTGAGATTAATATGCCAGCGATAGCCCCAGCTCCCTTGCGATTCCTCCAGCAGATAGCGAAAGAGGCGAATGGGGTAGAGCGCACCATCTACGATCAGAAGCCCACCTTTGAGATCAAGTTTTTCGATCATTTTCAGGGCGTGATGCGGCTCAGTGGCGACATCGGCCAGCCCCTTGACGATCTGCTCGACTTCGCGGCGCACGAAGTCCTGCGTCAGATGAATTCTCCAAGCGTGCGTGTGCTCTTGTTCGATATAGTGAACGCGGGCCTCGCCCAAGTTCTGAAACGAGTGAGAGACGACAGCGACCGTGCGCCAGGTCTCTAGCGTGAGATTTTGGTATTTGCTGTGGGGGTCAGGAACTAATACAGCTTGGTTGGCGCAGAGGGTCGTGCCGTCGGTGAACTGCATGGGGCGGGTGCTGCCGCCGTCAAGGCCGTAAGCGATTCCGAAGGGGTCGCGCGTGAACTCGGCGAGCGTCAAGATGGGTTCAGAGCGTCGGGCGACGGGGGTCAACGCTTTGATGGCTCCTTCGAGATGGAGGTTCTCAAAGAGCTGGCGGGCGACGTCGCGGTGGTCTGGGCCGCGTCGGGCGCGCTCGCCCATCACTTTGAGTTCTCCGAAGAAGAGCCGCCGAACATCGAGAGAGAGCATAGCTAACGCACTTTATAGATTATACTGATATTGTCGCTGGACTTCTCGGTGCGATATTCGTGATCGGCCCCCTCGACCAGGCCCACTTCGTGCGAGACGACAATCACTTGCCCCACGCGCTTGCCCAAGTCTTCTAACAAAAACTGCAATCGGTGAATGCGATCGCGATCTAAATAGATCGTCGGCTCGTCTAAGATCAAGGGCATTCTCCGAACAGCCTTGGCCAAGACTTGATGGATCGCGCAACGCAGGGCAATGTTCGTCAACGCGCGCTCACCCCCGGAGAGCAACGCCGGATTGAGCTTGCGCCCGTTCTTCAGCTCGACTTCGATCTCGTAATCGTCGCGCACCCGCACCCGCCGATAGCTGTCCCCGGAGTCCATCAGCGCAAAGAACTCGTTAAAGTAATAATTGAGCGCTTCTAAATTGCGCTTGCGCAGCTCGACCTTGGTCGTCTGATAGATCGAGACGATTTCGGCTAATTCTGTCTGGAGCTTCTCCAAGCGCGCCTGTTCTTGCAGGGCTTGATCGTGCGCGGCTCTCAATCTCTCGAGGTGCTCCAGTTGGCCTTGGATCACGCCGCGCTTCTGCGCTAACTGTTCATACTCGTTTTGGGCAGCCGCGCGCTGCTGCTGAAGCTGTTCTAGCCTCTGTTGCACTTGAATCTTCTTGCGCTCGCTTTCGGATTGGCCCTGAAGGCGTGCCTGAAGGTGCGCAAGACGATCTTGCAAGCGCGCCACGTCGCCGCGCAGCTCGTTGAGGTTCTCCAAAAGCGCCTTATGCGCGCTCTGCTTCTCGCGCCCGTGAGCACGCTGCCGCAGCCACTGCTCTACTTCGGCTTTCAAATCTTCTAATTTCTGTTGGTGAGACAGAGCTTCTTCAAACTGCTGCTGAGCAGACGTCAGCCGCGTGCGCAACTCTTCGTACTGCGACTGCTGCGCAACGATTATCTCTTTCTCGTTCTTGATGCGCTGATCTAGTTCAGTCAGTCGAGCTTGCAGCGCCGTCAAGCGCTCTCGTCCTTCGCGGATCGCTCGCTCTTGCAGAGCAGCTTCTTGCTGACGCGCTTGCAACCGTTCTATCTCTACGAGCAGTCTATCAAGCTGTTTTTGTACCGAGCGCCAGTGAGCGAGCTTCTCTTCGATCTGGCGCAACAGAGCTTCTTCTTCTTGAACAAGGCGCTCCAACTCTGCGAGCCGAGGCTTGAACTCTTCTAACGCCTCTGCAAGATGCTCTGCCGTCACGGGCTGCCCACACGTCGGACAACGCCCTTCAGCAAGCAGCTTCTGTTTCTCTTCGCTGGCGCGTCGCAAGAGATCGTACTGAGTTCGCGCTTCGAAGACCGCACGCCGCGCCTGCTCGCTCTGGTCCTCTAAGAAGCTCAAGCGTTCGCTCCACGCCGCACGCCATCCCGCGATCTCGCTCGCTGCGACGTTCTCTCCCAAAGAGGACACTCCCGCTTCCTGAGCTTCCGAACGCAGCACAACGAGCATCTCAGCGATTTGGCGCTCTTGCGTTTGCAAGAGGGACTCCGTCTGAGCTTTTTGCGCTTCGCCCTGGCGAAGCTGCTTCTCTTCGCGCTCGCAAAGCTGCATCAGCTCACGATGCTGCTCGCGCGATTGAGCTAAGTTCCGTTCGTGCTGCGTTCGCTCTGTGGCCAGACGCACCTCGGCTTCGCGCAGCTCTTGCACCCTCTTGCGTTGGCTTTCTACGCGCTGACGGCTCTCGCTCAAAGCCGTAGGCAACCGAAAGATCTCTTCCCACGCCGCAGCCCGCTCCAACGAATCTAAGATGGGTGCCAGCGCAACGTCCCATTTTTGCAGAGCCGTCTTAATCCCCAAAAGCGTCTTCTGTTGACGCAGTTCGAGCGCCTCCAACTCCGTTTCGAGCGCGCGACGCTCTGAATCCCGCTGCGCCAAGCGCCGCTCTTTTTCTTTCAGCTCTTGCTTAGCTTGCTCTGCCTCCTGCTGCGTCTGCTGAAAACGCTTGATCTCTTCTTCGTAGATTTGCAAGAGCTTATACGCATCAGCGCGCTGCTCGTCTAACTCTTTGAGATTCAAGTGCACTCTTTCGATCTCTTCGGTGAGCTGCTGCTTCTGACGCCCCAGCTCTTGAGCTTCTAAAGCTTCGATCTCCGCACGCAGGCGAGCGATCCTCTCAGAGATCACTTCGGCGCGACGGTTGAGCGCTCGCTGAGCCTCTTTGGCGCGCGGGCTGACGTAGAGATCGAGCTTGTACAACCCCAAAAGCCCGTCGAGCATCTGCTCGCGTGTCTTACGGTCAGCGCGAATCAGTTTGTCAATCTCGCCTTGGCGCACATAGACACAGTTGGTGAACCCGTCACGATCCATGCCAAAGAGCTTCTCTATTTCAGCGGTCACGTCTTCGACTCCCACCCAGAGGGTGCCGTCCTCGCAGCTCAGTTGGCAGCCGTCGCGCTCGCTCTTGGTGGCACTCTTTTGGCGGCGCAGCGCGATCTGCGCCGTGTAGCGCCGCCCGCTGTACGAGAAGCCCAGTTTGACTGAACCCGTCTCTGCCCCGATGCGCAAGATCTCATCCAAGTTGCGCCCGATGACGTGTCGGGCTTCGCTGCCGTAGAGCGCGAAGAAGACGCTCTCCAGAAGAGAAGATTTGCCGCTGCCGTTGGGACCAGCAATCACAGTAATGCCCGGTTCAAACTGCACCGTCGCTTTACGATAGCTCCAGAAGTTCTCGATCTCAAGGTGCTCCAAGAGCAACTGATCGTGCGCCAGAGAGCGAGCGCGGTCGCGCAACGCCGGCCCCGTCTCCTCTTCGATCTCTTTGGGGAGCAGATCGAGCAAATTCGGCGTGGAATCGTCGGGGGGTCGGCGGGCCATCAGCGTCGTCCTTCCAAAAGAGATGTGACTTCACTGTCTATGTTAGAATCGGGGATGCGAAAATCTCGAATGATCTGATCCATCTCGCGCGCCAGCGGGGAGAGGGTGCGTCGCGCCAAGGCTTCGGAGATCGCTTGTTCCAAATCGCCGTAGTCCATCTGCACATCGGGTTGGTGCTCGATTTCGCTGTCTGTTTCGCGCAGATCGCGCACGCGCACCGCCAGCGCACCGCGCTGGCGTCCTAGCTCTTCTAGCTCTGACACCGTCGCCCGCGCGCTCTTCAGATAGACGACCACGACTTTATCCGTCACGTCGGCCGTCTTCAATCGCTGCACGGGGTCTTCGTCTGCGTTGATATAGAAAAACTCGCGGGTCTTCTGTAAATCGCGATGATCAATGCGATTGTTTTTCAAGTCAATCAAATTGACGCTGCGTTTTCTCTGTTCGTCGAGCGCCCAGCGCTCGGTGCTCCCGCAGTAAGTCACCAAGATGCCCTTCTCGTACCAGACCTTGCGCTCGTGAAAATCGCCCAACAGAATCGTCTTAGCGCCACAAGTGTAGAGCTTCTTCAGAGAGAGTTCCCCGTCGGGTTCGACTTCGTCCAAGAGTTGATGACAGACCAAGACACCGCCCTCGCAGCGCGGCGGTTCTATCTCACGTCGCCCAGAGAAGTCCAGCCCATAGATGGGGATGCCCCGCAGATCATAGGGCTGGAGCGTCAGATGCACGGCGAGATCTAAGCTAGCAAAGAGATCGAGCCATTGGACGCCGCGGCGCTGCTCGTGATTCCCCACGATCCCCAGAAATTTGATCTGAGCGTTTTTCAACTGAAAAAGCCCTTGAAGAGTTGCTTGTAAGTCTTCGGCCCCCGGGAGACGGTCTTCAAAGAGATCGCCAGCGTGGATGACAGCATCTACCCGTTCGTCAATGGCCAATTGCACCACTTCTAAGAACGCCTTGGCGAAGTCTTCGCGGCGCTCTTCCAATCCGTACTGGCGAAACCCGATGTGCGTATCTCCCGTGTGCAAGATGCGCGTCATGTTCATTTATTCTAACACGATGAAGCAAGCCACTCAAGGACAGATGTCAACCTCAAGAGCTGACAGCGGATTTCGGTAGCGGATGAAGCTGATTAAGAGAATCTAATGTCAGACCCCACGCGACGGCTGCAACACAAATGAGTATAATCGTCACGATGCGCACAGAAATATTAACTGCCGATGCTGCTGCGATTCGCAGAGCCGCTGAGGTGATTCGTGCTGGGGGGCTGGTCGCGTTTCCCACGGAGACTGTGTATGGGCTAGGCGCGGATGCGCTCAACGAGCACGCAGTACGCAGAATCTTTGAGGCGAAGGAGCGTCCCCCCGATGACCCCCTGATCGTGCATATCGCGCAGACGCAAGAGCTGGCGCGGCTGGCCCGCACGATTCCCGAGCGGGCGTGGGACGTGGCTCAGCGCTTCTGGCCCGGCCCGTTGACGCTTGTTCTGGAGCGAGCGGCGTGCGTGCCCACAGTGACAACCGGGGGCTTAGAGACCGTCGCGGTGCGCGCGCCGGCGCACCCTGTGGCGCAGCAGCTCCTTCGCGAGAGCGGGTGCCCCATCGCCGCGCCCTCGGCCAATAGATTCGGGCGTCCCAGCCCCA
>JANWXV010000054.1 GCA_025057405.1 Candidatus Bipolaricaulota bacterium
GCAGCGCATAGCGATTCGTGTAGAGAAAGAGCTTATTCGCTTGGGGCGGGCGATTGACACCGTCAATCGCTACGCGCTGGCCCAGCAGATAGGCGCTGAGCGCCAGCTTGGGGGCGACAAACTCCAGCTCGCCAAAGAGCGTGATCGCCAGAGCGCCGCGCTGGCCGTAGGGCGCGCTGTGCAGCACGCCGTCTTTGATCAGAAGCCCGATGGGAAGTTGGCTTTGGGGATCGAAAAAGTTCGCGTTGATGGCGGCAAGGGCTTGAGAGGCCAGGTGGTCGAGCGGGGCGAGCGAGCCGATCCCATCGGGCGGCAAGAGCGTCACCAGACGATAGCGCTCCCGCCAACGAGAAATCTTGAGATAGCGCAGGCTCACCGGGCCGGCCAGCGTGACCGCCCGCGCGTGCAGATAGAGAATATCTTCGTGGATGCGCGTCTGCGTCTCGGTGCGCAAGAGCGCCCGGGGCAGTTCGGCGGGTCTCTCGGTGATGGCCGGGCGCAGCCAGACGCTGAACTCGCGATCAGATTCTATCGCTGTTGCTTGCCAACTCGTTGTCGCATGGGAGAGATAAGCGCGCAACACGCCTGGTTCTTCGGGAGAGAATTTCACACCCTCCCCCCAGCCCTCTCCCTGTAAGGGAGAGGGAGACTGGACGTGAAAGAATCGTACGGTCACGGGTTGAGATTTGAGCTGAAGCTCAAAGGGCACGCGAGCGTCAAAAGAGAAGATCACGCTCCCGTTAGAGAGCGTGCGCACGGAGCGCAGCCGCGCCGGCGTGCTCCACAGATGGTACTCGCTGCCCCATTTCAATAAGCGAATCTCCGCGATCTGCGCGAGCTTTTCTAACTCGATATACAGAGCCGGGCCGCGCGCGTGCAGCTCTTCGGGTTTGAGAGAGTGCGAGCGCCCCAGCCCCCAACGTAACTGTACCCTCTCATCGTCTCTGAAGAGATCTATCCCCAAGCGCCGCGTCGTCTCGTGCAGCGCGACCAGCGTTTTTCCGTCCTGTATCAGGGTGGGAACCTTGAGGGGATAGCCGTTGAGAACGAGTTTGGGGGCTTGGGCCGAGGTGCTGACGGTACAGAGCAGCACCCCCAGCCCAAGCAGCACAACAGATCGCTTCAGTGAGATGCGCCTGACGATGCGGCCTCCTCCTCGACGAGCACGCGCACGCTCGCTGTGATCTCTTTATAGAGATTGACCGTAACGGTATGGGTGCCGAGCGTTTCGATGGGGGCTTCGAGTACGATCTTGTTCTTCTCGATCTCGATATTGAGCTTCTGCAGGATCTCTTCAGCGATCTCTTCGCGGCGCACCGAGCTGTAGAGCTTGCCGTCGTGGGCGCGGCGCTTGAAGACCAGTGTGAAGCCGTCGAGCTTGGTTTGGGCCTCGCGCGCCCAGGCCTCGCGTTGCTGGAGTTCAGCGAGGCGCCGCTCGCGGACTCTCTTGAACTGATTAATGGTATGAGGCGTGGGCAGAACCGCGAGCTTGCGCGGAAAGAGATAATTGCGCGCGTAGCCGTCGGCCACCTTGACGATATCTCCCGGTTCGCCCAGTTTCTCGACGCTCTCGGTCAACAGCACTTCGATCATAGCGAGACTCCTCCTATCTGGCGATGAGATTGGTCTATTCTACCGGCCAGAACGGAGGACTGCCACCGCTCTCTGCGCCCTCTCTCCCTGATAGGGGAGGGGCGGGGTGAGGGTGCGGCTCTTTCATGCTATAGTAAGAGCGGGTGAATTCTAATGACCGATGTCCTCTCGAAGTTGGGAAAGCGCACCCTCGTGATGGGGATTCTCAACGTCACGCCGGACTCGTTCTCCGACGGGGGGCGGTTTTACGCGCTCGCCGACGCGCTCGCGCACGCCCGACGCCTGATCGCCGAAGGCGCTGATATTCTGGACATCGGCGGCGAGTCTACTCGTCCGGGAGCGGAACCCATCTCGCTCGACGAAGAGCTGTGCCGGGTCGTGCCCGTCGTGCGGGCCGTCCGTCAAGAGTTTCCTCACATCCCCATCTCGATAGATACTTACAAAGCGACGGTCGCTGAAGCCGCTTTAGAAGCCGGCGCGACGATTCTGAACGACATCAGCGCGCTGCGCTTCGATCCGCAGATGGTCAAAGTAGCCGCGCGGGCGCGCGTTCCCGTCGTCCTGATGCACATGAAGGGAGACCCCAGAACGATGCAACAGAACCCCACTTACGATGATGTGGTCGGCGAGATCAAGGCGTTCTTGCGCGAGCGTATCGCGTTTGCGCGCTCTATGGGAATAGAGCAGATTTGGATTGATCCGGGGATCGGCTTTGGCAAGCGCGTCTCGCACAACCTCGAAATCTTGAGACGCTTGAGCGAGCTGCAAGATTTAGAGTGCCCGATTCTTATTGGCACGTCGCGCAAGTTCTTCATCGGGCGTTTGGGAACTGCGCGCGCCGAGCCGCTGCCCGTCACCGAGCGTCTGGAGGGCACGATCGCCAGTACTGTGATCGCCGTGCTCAACGGGGCGCAGATCGTGCGCGTCCATGACGTAGCCCCGATGAAGAAAGCGCTCGCTATCGCCGATGCGGTGCGCTACGGGTGGGAAGAAGAGAGATATGCTCAGCCTTAGAGGGCTTGGGGGCGGCTTATTGTTAGGGTTTGGCCTAGCGGGGCTGGGCCTAGGAACGCTCTATCTAGTACCCCGGTATCTGCAGCCCATCTTCGCGCCCGTCTACCGCACCGAGCACTTTGAGATCTATTATCATCGAGATTCGCAGATCGCTAAGAGCATAACAGAATGGGGAGATCGGCTCGAACGAGAACTGACCCAAGCGCTGGAGACCCTAGAGATCGAACCCGATCGGCTCTCACTGCCCATCGAAGTTTTGATGGCCGATGACCCATCAAAGCTATCGGCAGAGATCCAGCGCCGGCGCAACCCCTATCGTGGTGGCGTGCCCAGACCGTTGTTGGGGATCAGCGCCGACCACGAGATACAAACCCCGATGCTCGAGTTTCTCCTGCGTCAAGGTTGGGGAAATCCCTCGTATCGCTTCTTGCGGGTGGGCTTGATGGCAGCACTCACGGGGCCGTCGTTAGAACCTCTGGTTGCGGCGCTGCCGGAGAGACTGAGCTTCACCCTCGAAGAGCTGCTGCGGTGGGAGCGGCGCGGGGGTTTTGCAATCTCTCAGCCTTTAAGCGAAGAAGACGAGCTGCTCTTTCCGTCGGAGCCGTTGGCACAGGCACACGCGGCGACGCTTGTGCGATTTCTGTTGGAGCTGGGCGGACGGGCTAAGTTACGGCGTCTTTGGGGTATGCACTCTTTTGAAGAAGCAACCCGCGCGCTCTATGGGCTGACGCTTACAGAGTTAGAGGCGCGTTGGCGAAGGTGGCTAGAGCAAGAGGCAGCAATGGGGTCTGGGTATAGTTTTTATCGCGGGAAGTCTCTGGCGGCGGTGGGGAGGCGAGAGGAAGCACAGCGCTGGTTGGAGAGGGCGCTCGCCGAGGGAGACGAGCGTGTTAATACAGAACTAGCGCGCTTGCGCTGCGAGCTGCCCTCTCCGTGTGTGTGCGCGCGGTTTTGTCGAGCGAGCGAGAATTTTGTCGTATACTATGATGATCCCGATGTAGACGGAGAGAGTATGCTCATGCAAGCCGAAGCGAGCTTGTCTCATATTCTAGCACGATTGCACCTGGCGCGTGAACACCTGCCCTCTCCGCTGGTGATCGTTCTGAGCGACGATGATTCCCCCAGCTTCTCTCCCCGAGACGCGCTGCGGGGCGTGGTGCGCGTAGGGGCAGCAGAGACGGTGGGATATGCGCTCGCGCGCGTGATCGTGCAGCATTGGCAGAAGCACCAGACGTATTCGGAAGTCTTGCGGCGCGGGCTGGCGTACTATCTCTCTGGGAGGGACTATCTGAAAGAAGCCGAGCTGCTCTCGATGACGCCGGAGTGGGTGCCCTTTGCGTCGTTGGATGTTGACGCGTACAGATTTGAGTCGGTGCGCGTGGGGGCCGCGGCGATGGTGGGCTATCTTTTGGAGAGCCGGGGGATAGAGAAGCTACGAGCATTGTGGGTGCAGACAGCGCCTTTGGGAGGGGATCGCTCGCTCGATGGGGCGCTGCGCGTCGTCTATGGCCTCACGCGCGAGCAGCTCGAACGCGAGCTGATCGCCCGTTGGGCGCGTCAACCGTGATCTTAACAAAGAAGGAGACGCTCTATGCTGAATCTGAAGAAGTTGCGCGCTACCCCCGACAGACCCCAACAGATTGACGAGTCTTATGAGTCGTTCGCTCACGAAAGCTTCTCTCTGGAGGGGCGAGTGATCGTTCGGGGGGAAGCGGTCTATCGCCAGAACGCGATCTGGGTGCGGCTCAAGATCGAAGCGACGGCCGTGCAAGCGTGCAGCCGCTGTTTGGCCCCTGTTGTCTCGGCGGTACGTTTGGATGAGCTGTTGGAGTTTCGTCCTCTCCATACCGTAGAGAATCCCCTCGCGACCGAAGTCTATTTCTACGACTTTGAAGAGCCTACTCTCGATCTCCAGTCCTATGTGATAGGGCTGATCGCCAACAGTTTAGCGGTCAAGCCGCTCTGTCGCCCGGACTGCAAGGGCCTCTGCCCCCAGTGCGGTCAAGACTTGAACGTCACGACCTGCGATTGCGTGCGCGAGGCCCCCGGCGATCCGCGCTTCAAAGTTTTAGAGAAGCTGCTCTAGATATGCGCGTCTTGGGGATAGATCCCGGTTTGGCGACGACGGGGTATGCGCTCTTAGAGGGCGCGCGAGCGCCGAGTGTGATCGAAGTGGGAGTGATCCGCACCTCGGCAGAAGAGCCGCTGAGCGAGCGCTTGCACACGCTCTACAGCGACGTGCGCCGGCTGATCGAAGAGTACCGTCCCGACGTGGTGGCGATTGAAGAACTCTTCTTCAGTCAGAATCGCACGACGGCGATGGTGGTCGCTCAAGCGCGTGGAGTAGTTTTGCTCGCGGCGCATGGGTTGACAGTTGCGAGTTACACGCCCTTGCAAGTGAAGCTGCGCATTGCGGGCTACGGGCACGCGAAGAAGCCCCAAATCCAAAAGATGATTCAGAGATGGCTCAAGTTAAAAGAGCTGCCCAAGCCCGATGATGCTGCCGATGCGTTGGCGGTGGCGCTCTGTTATTTGTTAGAGAGGCGCTCGCCGCTGCGCAGGGCGCTGAGCGCGCATACATCAGAGTGATTGGGAATGTCAAGGATTACTTTATTAACTTCAAGCGCCGCATATCCTCTTCGGACCAACCTATATCTTCTAAGAGACCCTGCAGCTGTTTGGGACCGTAACTCTTTCGAGGATGAAAATGGATGGAGACGTACTGTTTAGCCGGGGGACGGTTGGGATTGTAATAGACATAGCGACTCCCCTTGATATATACCAGTTTCCAACCGGAATTTTTCTTATCTAGGGCGCTAATGAGATCGTGAGCCG
>JANWXV010000055.1 GCA_025057405.1 Candidatus Bipolaricaulota bacterium
GGTCGTGCCGGGGCGAGGCGAATACTTAAAGATAAACGCGCCGCCGAAGCGCGCCTGCTTCACCAAATCGACAGTCTGCTCAAAGTCTTCTTCGGTTTCGGTGGGAAAACCGACGATAATATCGGTCGTGATATTGACACCGGGGACGCGCTCTTGGAGGGCGCGCACCAATGCTAAGAAGCGCTCTCGGGTGTAGCCGCGGCGCATCTCTGCTAACACTCTGTTGCTGCCCGATTGCACAGCGATATGAAGATGCTCACAGATATTATTCTCTTCGCCCATGACGGCGATCACGTCGTCGGTGATGTCTTGGGGATGGGAGCTAGTAAAGCGAACGCGCGCGATGGGGATCTCGGTGAGCGCCCGCAAGAGATTGGCAAACGTAATCTGCGGGTTCTTCAAGTCTTTGCCGTAAGAATCTACGTTCTGGCCCAAGAGTTGGACTTCTTTGTAATGCTGTTGGGCCAGCGCGCTCACCTCGGCGATGATATCTCCGGGGAGGCGGCTGCGCAGCAGGCCCGTCGTGTACGGGACGATGCAGAACGAACAGAAATTCGAGCACCCTTCGGTGATCGTCACTTTGGCTTGGAACCGACTGCTGTGCAGTTCGGGCAGCTCTTCTAATCTATCGGGGATCTTATCGACGGCCATGACCCACGTAGAGCGACCGAGGGCGCGCGCGCGCCGCGCTCGCTCGATCAGATCGGGCAGCTCCGAGATATTGGAGCTGCCGAAGACGAAATCAATCGCTGCGCTTTTGCGAAAGAGTCGCTCTTTGAGCGCTTGGGCGACGCAGCCGCCCACGCCCAACAACAGCTGAGGGTTCTCTTCTTTGAGCAGGGCGATCTTGCCCGCTTCCGAATAGAGTTTATCTACGGGCTTTTCGCGCACCATGCACGTGTTGAAGAGCACGACGTCGGCCTGGGCAGGGTCTTCAGCGGGCCGATACCCCGCGCGCACGAGCACCCCGGCCATGCCCTCGGACTTGTGCTCGTTCATCTGGCAGCCCCACGTGAAGATATAGAAGCGTCCTTGGCTCATAGCTTTTAACTATAGCAGAGAGAGGGCCTTGGCTCAAGCACGAGCAGAGGGTTGCCCATGGCTCGTGTTTGCTCTAAAATAAAATCAGAGTTCGGTACTCGGATTTTATTTATGAAAGTGACCCGCAAGAGCGACTACGGCCTGCGAGCGCTCTACACGCTCGCCCAGCAGTATGACAACGCACCGGTCTCGATTGGCCAACTCGCCAGTGAGCATGGCATTCCAGAGCCATTTTTGGAGAAGATCATGCAAGAGCTGCGCGACAAGGGCTTCGTCGAAGCGGCGCATGGCCGCGGCGGGGGGTATCGCCTCAAGAAACGTCCCACTCAGATTACGCTGCGCGAGGTCATCCGCGCCCTCGATGGCCCCATCGCGCTGGTCACCTGCCTAGACCCCAACCTCAAGTGCGCCATCGAACTTCAGTGCCCGACTAGCTCTATCTGGGAGATCATCAACGCCAAGCTGGAGGAGTATCTCGCTTCGCTCACGCTAGAAGATATTGTTCAAAAATACCAGACCCTGAAGGTGAAGGTCGGTGCGAAACCCTCATCGCCTCGACTATAAATAATGACTCTGCAGCAAGAGATTCACAGAGCTTTGTCTAACGTTGAGATTCCCCGCGCTCATGCTTCGTTAAGCGAGCTTATAGAAGAGATGACCGTGAAGGACGGGCGCGTCTCGCTCAGAATGAGGCTGCTGCCGGCGTATGCGTCCAAGTCTCAACTGCGCGCGTGGGCCGAAGAAGCCGTGCGCTCGATCCCCGGCGTCACAACAGTAGAAGTCTCGTTCGTCCAGAGCCAAGCCGCCCCGCCGCGCCGCCAACCTCAAGCCGTCCATCCGACCAAGCAGCTTGAGTTTCCCCAGATCAAAACTATCATCACGGTCTTCAGTGGCAAGGGCGGGGTGGGCAAGAGCACGGTCAGTGTCAACCTAGCCGTTGCGCTGGCGCAGCAGGGCGCGCGCGTGGGGCTGTTTGACGCCGACGTGCACGGGCCGAATATCCCCAATCTGTTAGGGCTGAACGAGCAGCCGCGCGTCCAAGATAGTAAACTTCTGCCCATTCCCAAGCACGGCATCTATGCGATGTCGATTGGGCTGTTGGTGGGCGGGGGGGATCCGCTCATCTGGCGCGGCCCGATGATCTCCAAGGCGATCAATGAGCTATTAGAGATGACAGCCTGGCCAGATCTAGACTATCTAATTATTGATCTGCCGCCGGGGTGCTTGACGGCCGATACGCTGATCTTCACACCCGGTGGGCCAGTGCCGATCAGCGAGATCCGAGAAGGCGATCTAGTCTATTCTTTCGTTGGTCATATAACGCAGCGGCAAGGCAAAGTCCCAAGACGATTAGAAGCTTCTCTGGTTGAGCGTCCCGTTGTGGCTGTGATTCCTCAGGGCAAGGCCGCCGTCTATGAGCTTAAAACCTCGACGCGGAGCATTAAGGGCACAGCAGATCATCCCGTGCTGGTCTTGAAGCGCCTACGGGATGCACGCTCGCGCGGCTACCGCTATGCGCTCGAGTGGGCTAAACTAGGCACCCTCCAACCTGGTGATATTCTTTTGATGGTCAAAAAGCTCCCTGATGGGAAGAAACCTCTAGAACTGCCACCTTTACAGGCCGCCGGACAAGCTCGTATTCCTCGCTATTCTTCGGAAGATTTTATGCGCCTGCTTGGCTATCTTCTTGGCGATGGCTTTATCAGAAAGGCCAAGGGACGCTACTGGGGAGTCTGGTTTAGCGAGCCTGAGGGTAGCTCGTATCGAGTACGATATGAGCGCTTGTTGCAGCAGCTCTTTAGATTATCTCATATCTATCGTCATTCGGAAAAATTCGCTGCGCTCTCCGCTCCGCTGGCCGAGCTGTGTGCCCACTTGGGGTTTCACAAACACGCCTTAGAGAAGCGAGTTCCTTCGTGGGTCTTTACGATGCCGCACTCCCAACAGCTTGCATTCTTAGAGGGGTACTGCGACGCTGATGGCCACCATCGTGCTCCAAAGCACGGACTCCGGCGTCCCGGCTGGATGGTCTTTGAGTCCCCTAATAGACTCCTGATCTCAGATGTGCGCGCCCTTTGCATCTACGCTGGCCTCAAGGTGGGCAATCTGATCAGCCGCACCAGAACTCTGAGAGTTCCCTCTACCCAGCAGCTTCTCACCAGAACATTCTGGGGCTTTGAAGCCAACGCTGCGGCCAAAACCAAGACGGGCCTCTATGGGGCGGGGATCATTCGAGGTGCGACTGGTCAAGGGCTGCGCCACGAATACGTGGGTTTCGAGCGAGTCAAGCAGATTCGGTTTGTGGGGTGGGAGGAGGTCTATGATCTCCATGTTGAAGGGGAGCACAACTTCGTAGCGAGCGGCTTGATCGTTCACAACACCGGGGATGCGCAGTTGGGGCTGGCCCAAGACGTCAAGCTGAGCGGAGCAATAGCCGTGACGACTCCCCAAGAAGTGGCGCTCGCCGATGTGCGTCGTGGGATTGGAGCCTTTGAGAAGCTAGGGGTGAAGATCATCGGGATTGTCGAGAACATGGCGTATTATCTCTGTCCGAAGTGCGGGCATCGAGAATATATTTTCGGGCAGGGCGGCGGCGAGGCCGAAGCCCAGCGACAGAAGATCCCGCTCTTGGGACAAGTCCCGTTGGATCCGAAGCTGCGCGCCGGCGGCGACGCGGGCGTGCCCATCGTCATTGCCGAGCCGTCGTCTCCCGCGGCGCAGGAGTTCCACAAGATCGCTAAAGCTGTGCAAGCACGATTCAATTCTTCAAACGCAGGAGCGTGAGAGCTATGACCCCCGAAGAGATCCGCGAGCTGATCCGCGAGAACGTCTTCGACCCGGAGCTGGGCTACAACGTCGTAGATTTGGGACTGCTCTACGACGTCGAGGTGCGCTCGGATAAAGACGTGCGCGTCGAGATGACTCTGACGACCGTCGGGTGCCCGCTCTATGATGTCTTGCAACAAGACGTAGAACGCACGATCAAGACGCGCTACGGCGACGACGTCAACGTCAGTGTCGAGTTCGTCTTCGATCCCCCGTGGAGTCCAGAGATGATGTCGGAAGAGATCCGCGCTGAGATGGGCTTTATCTGAATGTCTCTCTGCGTCTATTGTCACGAACGGCCGGGCAAGCGCGCCTGCCCCGCGTTGGGGGGTCTCATCTGCCCTCTCTGCTGCGGCCAGTATCGCGGTGTTGAGATCAACTGCCCTGTCAGTTGCAAGTACTTCAAAACCCACGAAGGCTACCAACGAGCGCGCTTGGCCGAAGAGTTTCATCGGTTCTGGCTCAAAGAGACCGAGTCTCTGTATAAAGCGAACAAAGAGCGCGTGCTCGATCTAATAATATTTCTAGAGACGCTTATCTATCAGTTTTATCGGGAGCGCGTCTTGGGAACGGAGGCCGATATAACCGAAGCTCTGGAGTTTCTCAAGCGTCGGCTGGGCACGATTGCGATCATCGAGACGACCAGCACACCGTTGGGGGCGCATCTTTGGAAGCATTTCGAAGAGCGTTTGAAGCACGAGCCGTCGTTGCAGACGGAAGCGCTAGAAGCTATCGAGAAGAGCTTGCAGATTCTGCAAGCGTTCTCCGATGCGGCTCAGCCGAGAAAGTATCTGCACGGGCTGCTGGGCCACGTCGAGCGCTATTTTAAGCTGCCGCCGGAGCTGAAAGAAAGCCCCCAACTGATCGCGACCCCGCAGATCATCACGCCGGGTTCTTAGAAATCCGAGCGTGGCATAGATATTCCCTCAATTGCTATAATGCTCTTATACAGATCATCTGTAATAGAAGGAGCTTCAAAGATGCAGGCTCTAGAACTCGAAAAAGAGACTACGCCTACAAGCAGCGCCGCTGGCGTTGTCTGGGACTTGCGCGATCTCTATCAGAATCTGGATGACACGACGCTCTCGCAAGATTTAAGCGAAGCGCTCGCTCAAGCGCAGCGCTTCGAGCAGCGCTATCGCGGACGGTTGGCCCAAGGGCTATCGGCCCCAGAGCTTTATGAGGCGCTCACGGAGTTGGAGCGCATTTACGAGCAGATGGACAAGCCCGTGCACTACGCGCAATTGCTCCACGCCCAAGACACCCAGAACCCGCGCCACGGCGCGCTGTTGCAATCCGTGATGGAACGCAATACCCAAATCCGCCAGCACTTGCTCTTCTTTGAACTCGAATGGATGGATCTCTCTGACGAAAGAGCGCAAAGATATATCCAAGCCCCGGAGCTAGAGCGCTATCGGCACTATCTGGAGAAATCACGGCTCTTCCGACCCCACAAGCTCTCCGAGCCAGAAGAGAAGCTGTTAGACTTGAAAGCGAACACGGGC
>JANWXV010000056.1 GCA_025057405.1 Candidatus Bipolaricaulota bacterium
GCACCCCGCCCTTGGCTCCGCTGAAGGGCAGCTCTAGGAGCGCCGCCTCCCACGTCGCTAAGATTGCTAACGCTTCGACCTCGGCCAGTGTTACTTCTGGATGATAGCGCACCCCGCCCTTGCAGGGGCCTAAGACCAAATGATGCTGCACGCGATAGCCCTCAAAGCTCTCCACGCGGCCATCGTCCATCACGACGGGGAAGACCACAATAAACTTGCGCTTGGGATAAGCCAACAGCTCGCGCAACGAGCGCTCCAACCCCAAACGATCGGCGGCTTCTTCAAAGAAGTACTGCGCCGTCTCTAATAATTTAAATTCGGTGCGTCGTTGCAGCTCGGTGATCATCTCTATCTATTTTTATCTGTTTGGGCGCAGCCACCACAGCAGCGCTACCAACGTCTTCGCGTCATGGAATTCTGCGAGCATTCTTTCGATCTCGGAGCGCGGGTAGAAGCGCACCTCGATCTGCTCATCGGCGACTTCAGTCTTTTGGGCGACGGGTCTTAGCTCTTGAGCGAGAAAGAGATACATCTTCTCGGTGCAGAAGCCCGGAGCCGTGTAGAACGTCAAGAGATGCTGCCACTCGTTGGCCGAAAACCCCGTCTCTTCTTGGAGTTCGCGCCGAGCGCATTCCAGAGGCGCTTCGCCGGGTTCGAGCGTGCCCGCGGGGACTTCCCAGAGTTCTCTATCAGCGGCTCTGCGAAATTGGCGCACGAGCGCCACCCGTTGTTGATCATCTACGGCGAGAATCGCGACGGCACCGGGATGCTCCACGATCTCGCGCCGCGCCCGCCGCCCATCCGCCAGCACGACCTCCTCCACGCGCAGCGTTAAGAGCCTCCCCTGGAAGACGCGCTCGGACCTATAAGTCTTTTCAGAGAAAGCGCTCACATCTCTTCCTTTTCTTCTTCTTCCTTGAGGGTTGTCTCGCTTGCGCCTTCGGATGAAACCGTCTCTGGCGTCGCGGGAGCGTTTTCCGCTAGTTGGAGCCAGTCCGGCTCGTAGGCGCGCATCCGCCCCTGTTGGCGACGCTCTAGGTGTTGGCTCTCACGCCGCGCGCTCGTCAGCCACGCGATCAGCGAGTTCTTCGCGGTGTGGCGCGTCTGGCGCTCGGCCCATTGCTTGACAAACTCTTCTTTGATAACAAACTGCTCGCTGAGCGCCTTGGAGAACTGCGCCACTTCGCTGTGGAAGAGCGCGGCCTCTTGGTCCTGGCGCGAGACGCGCTTGAGCGAGAGATTGTACTTGCCCTCTTCGTTGCGCCCGATCACCTTCACGATCACCTGTTGGCCCACTTTCAAATACTGTGCAATATCGCGGACGAATTCGTTGGACACTTCGGAGATGTGAATCATCCCCTGATCGCCTGTCACTAAGCGCACAAAGGCCCCGTAGGACTTGAGCGCCGTGACTTCACCCAGAACAACTTCTTCCGGTTGCAACTCCATACTGCGCGAACTCCTTCTCGCCGTGATCTTCAACCCTCTACAGTAACAGCTAGCGCGCTAGGGTGCAAATGCGTCCTCCAGAGTATGGCGAAGCGTCTTCGGGATAAAGCCAAAGTGCTCTTGGAGAACATTAAGACTTTGGGCGCAGTGATCGCGGGAGAGAAAGTGTCCGGGGGCAAAGGGGGTGTGCACTCCCCACTCTTCTAGTCTGCTCACCAACCAGCGCGTGAGCCGCCGTGGCACGTGAACCTTGCGCTTGCGCACGCGCAGTGCTACAAGCACTCGATCTACGATCTCTTCATAGCTGAGCGCCTCCGGGCCGCCGATGCTCAGAAGCTTTTTTGAGAAGCGTTCTTCTCGGACGATCTGGAGCAAGCAGCGCACGACGTCTCGCACGTCGAGCACTTGAAATCTCGTCTGCCCATCCCCGATCACGGGCACCACCGGCCAACGCTGAGCTATTTTGATAATGCCACCGAGAAAGGGATCGCCCGGCCCAACGATCACCGAACAGCGCACGATCGTATAATCTAAAGAGCTTTGCTGAATAGCTCCCTCCGCCAGCCACGTCGAGTACGCATAGGGCCATTGGGGCTTGGGTGCTGCTGTCAGCGTGCTGAGATAGATAAATTTATGGACGCCGGCGCGCTCAGCCAGAGCAACGAGTTGGGCTGTCCCCTCGGCGTTCGTCCGGTGCAAGAGTTCTGGTGTCCCTCGATGCGCCGAAGCGAGATGGATCACTGTATTGGCTCCCATGATTGCTGGTTCCCATGGCTGGGGCTGAAGCAGATCGCCCTGATATACAGAACAGTGTTGTAACGTCTTGGCGTTCACGGTCTTTCTCATCAAGCAGCGCACGTGGTGGTTCGCCTGAATGAGAGCTGGGAGCAAGTGTCGTCCGATGAAGCCTGTGGCTCCCGTCAAGAAGATCTGGGCCATATCCAATGCCATCCGAGGGCAAACAGCCCCAAGATCAGACAATAGACCGCAAAGGGCGTCATGCGCTGTTCGCGTAAGAACTTCATTAAAAAACGAATCGCGATCACGCCCGACAGAAACGCGACGATCGTCCCCGCCAGATAGCTGCCCCACAGAGCACTGTGCGCGGCTGGCTCGGCCAGAGCTTCGCCGAGCTTCAAGAGCGTCGCTCCGATAATCGCAGGGATGAAGAGCAAGAACGAGAACTCCGCAGCATCTTGGCGGCGCAGCCCGCAGAGCAGCCCCATCGCGATTGTGCTCCCGCTGCGCGAGATCCCCGGCAACACCGCGATCCCCTGCGCCAGCCCCACCCAGAGCGCGTCACGCCAATCTAAGTGCTCTAGCGACTTCGCGCTCGCGTTCCCCCGACGCTCCACCCAGAAGAGCACGCCCGCCGTGACGAGCAACCCCAGCCCTACGGCCCAACTATGCGTAAACGCAGCTTCCGCAACCGCATCGAGCGCCAGCCCCAAAATCCCCGTGGGGATCGAACCGACGATCAACAGCTTCAACAGTCTTAAGTCTTCGCCCCCGCGCACCGGCGCGAGCGCCAAGCGCCAAATTCTCTGGCGAAAGACCCACAGTACCGACAAGAGCGTGCCAAAGTGCACAAAGATATCGAAGACGATCCCCGGCTTCTGCACGCGAAAGAGCTGCTCAGCCAACGCTAAATGCCCCGAGCTGCTGATGGGCAGAAATTCTGTCAGCCCTTGCAACAGCCCCAGGAGTATAAACGGCAGCATCGCTCATTCTACACAATTTGGTATAATGTGCTCAATATATTTAGGGAGAAAGCACTTATGAGTCTCTATCTGTTTACGTCTGAGTCGGTCGCCGAAGGGCACCCGGACAAACTCTGCGATCAGATCTCCGATGCCATTTTGGATGAGATCCTCAAGCAAGACCCCCACGCGCGCGTCGCTTGCGAGACGTTCGCCACCAGTGGGCTGGTTCTGGTCGCCGGCGAGATCACCACCAAAGCCCGTGTGGATTATAACAAGATCACGCGCCAAACGATCCGAGAGATCGGCTACGATAGACCCGACTACGGCTTCGACGCCGAGACGTGCGGGGTGCTCATCTCGATTCACGAGCAGTCGCCGGATATCGCCCAAGCCGTATCGAAGTCCCAAAGTGCCGACAAGTACGAGAGCTTGGGGGCCGGCGATCAAGGGATCATGTATGGCTACGCGTGCAAAGAGACACCCGAGCTGATGCCCTTGCCCATTGTGCTGGCGCACGGCTTGGTGAAGCGCTTGGCTCACCTGCGGCACGAGAAGAAGCTGTCGTATCTGGGGCCGGACGGCAAGTCCCAAGTGACGATCGCGTACGACGAGAAGGGCCATCCCCTGCGAGCACATACTGTTGTGCTCTCGGCCCAACACGCTCCTGATGTGACGCAGAAAGAGCTAGAGCGCGATCTCACGGAGCATATCGTGAAGCCCGTGTTGGAGCGTTGGCTTGACCCAGAGACGCAGATTCTCATCAATCCGTCGGGGCGGTTCGTCGTTGGTGGCCCCTGCGGCGATACGGGCATGACCGGGCGCAAGATCGAAGTAGATACGTATGGGGGCTACGGCAGCCACGGCGGCGGCGCGTTTTCGGGCAAAGACCCCACCAAGGTCGATCGCTCGGCGAGCTATTACGCGCGCTACGTCGCGAAGAATATCGTCGCCGCGGGATTGGCTTCAGAGTGCGAAGTCCAGGTCGCGTATGCGATTGGGAAGCCGCGCCCGTTGGCTATCACGGTAGATACGTTTGGAAGTGGGAAACTCCCCAACGGCGATCTCGCCAAGCTCATTCACGAACACTTTGACTTCCGCCCCGCGGCGATCATCGAGCAGTTGGATCTGCGCCGACCGATCTATCGGTGTTTAGCAGCGTATGGGCACTTTGGGCGTCCGGAGCTGAACCTCCCGTGGGAGAAGACCGATCGTGCCGAAGCGCTGCGAAACGCTAGGTGATCTAAGTTACAGTGCTGGAGGGCCAGAACGTGCTATAATACGGGCGACGAGAAAACTCTGAGGAGGCTTCTGCTTATGACAAGCCGACAAATACTCAAGATGTTCGCGCTGGGGTTGGCTTTGTTAAGTTCAGTATTTAGCAGTTCTTATGCTCAGGGGGATGGGGTCAAGACGCAATTGATCATCATCATGGACGGGTCTTCGAGCATCGCGTCTGAGGACTTCCGCACGATGATCGAAGCTGTAGCCAGCAGCCTCTCCGACCCCAACGTTGTGCCGCAGAACGGCACGGTCGAAGTGGCTTTGGTGCAGTTCTCGCATCTCCTCAGAGATGCTAAGACGGGCATCCCCGGCGCTACTACGGAGCTAGTTCTCACCGTAGTAGATCCAACGACGGTGGGGGAGATCGCGCGACGCATCCGAAATGTGGTGCAAGCCGGGGGCTTCACGCCGATGTCCCAAGGGATTCGTGTGGCTACGGAGTTGATCAAGGCCAAGCCGCGCCCCGGCGCGCGCCAGATCTATAACATCATCAGCGATGGCAACCCCAACCTCCCCGGAGGGCCAGATCAAGCCCAAGAAGAAGCCATCAAAGCGCGTAACGAAGCCGTCACAGCGGGCTTAGACCAGCTCGATGCCGAAGCCATCGGCGATGCCGTCGAAGAGCGTGGGTTTATCGAATTTATGCAGAGGTTGGTCTATCCCCAACCGGGTTTCATTGTAGATAATAGCAACTTCCCGGTGGGAACCAAGAATGGCTTTGTCGTCGTCGTCCGGCGCTTCCAAGACTTGGAGCGCGCCTTCCGTCAGAAGTTGGTCTTCACCCTCAACCAGCCGCCCGTCGTGGATGCCGGCCCCACCCCCGATGGCACTCCCGATGCACAGCCCTATACGTGCAACGTGGGACAGGCCATCACGCTCGATGGCTCTGGATCGTTCGATCCCGACGCTGCCCCTAATGCTC
>JANWXV010000057.1 GCA_025057405.1 Candidatus Bipolaricaulota bacterium
CGTCATAGACCCGCGCAAGACCGAAGTGGTCAAAGAAGCTGAACGCATGGGCATCTCCGTGCTGCACGTGCCCTTGCGGCCGGGCACGGAAGTGGCGCTCTTCAACGCAATGGCCCATCACATCATCGCCAACAACCTTCACGACGAGAAGTTCATCGCCGAGCGCTGCGAGAATTTTGAGCGCTTCCGTGAGACTGTTTGCAATTACGCTCCAGAGAAGGTCGCCGAGATTTGTGGCGTCTCGGCCGAGAAGATCAAAGAAGCTGCCGAGCTATATGCTTGTGCCAAGCCCGCCAGCATCGCTTATGGGATCGGCGTGACCGAACACAAAAACGGCGTGGGCAACGTGATGGCGCTGGCGAACCTGGCAATGATCACCGGGAATATGGGGGTGAAGAGCGGGGGCCTGAATGCGCTGCGCGGCCAGAACGACGTGCAGGGCGCAACCGACATGGTGCGCCCGGAGAGCCTCCCCGGCTATCAGAAATGGACCGACGCTGAAGCCATCCAGAAGTTTGAGAGCGCGTGGGGCGTGAAGCTCCCCATCCCGACCACAGATAAGTTGGTCTTCTGCTCGCTGATGTGGGATCGCGCTCTCAAGGGCGAACTCAAAGGGCTGTACTGCATCGGAGAAGACGTGGCGCTCACCGAGGGGAATATGAAGAAAGTCGAGCGCGCGCTGCGCTCTCTGGAACTCTTGATCGTCCAAGATATCTTCATGACCAAGACGGCCGAGTTCGCACACGTTGTTCTCCCCGCGGCAAGCTTCGCCGAGAAAGCCGGAACGTTCGTTAACAGCGAACGTCGGGTTCAGTTGGTGCGCAAAGCGATAGACCCCGTAGGGCAGAGCAAGCCCGACTGGGTAATTCTCTGTGAGTTGGCGCAGCGCTTGGGATACCCGATGGGCTATAACAGCCCCGAAGAGATCTTTGAAGAGATCCGAAGGCTCGTGCCCATCTACGCGGGGATGACCTATAAGCGTCTAGAAGAGCACAACGGCTTGCAGTGGCCCTGCCCAAGCGAGGACCATCCGGGGACGCCGACGCTGCATGTGGGGCAGTTCAGTCGAGGGAAGGGCAAGCTGATGGGCGTGCGCTACGAGCCGCCGGCTGAAGAACCCGATGCGCACTATCCGTTTGTCCTGACGACCGGGCGCAGCTTTATGCAGTACAACGCCGGAACGATGTCGCGCCGGACAAAATCGGGGAAGGCCGAGCCTGAAAATTACGTGCAGATCAACAAGAGCGATGCAGAGCGCTTGGGCATCGCCGACGGGTCTCGAGTCAAAGTGGCGACGCGGCGGGGCGAGCTGACCGTCAAAGCGAAGATCGCTGAGATCGCGCCGGGAGTGATCTGGATGCCCATGCACTACGCCGAGAGTCCAACGAATCTTTTGACCAACGACGCGATTGATCCCGTCTGCGGGATCACCGAAGTCAAAGCGTGTGCCGCGCGGGTGGAGCGTCTTTAGGTATGATCCCCTCTCCCGTCTGTGAAAGACGGGAGAGGGGAGTCCCTACTCGCTATTTGCGTTTTCTCTCTCCCTCTGCCAAAATCAAAGCGCCATGCTCGACCGCGTGCGCCACACTCTGGAACGCTATCGGATGCTCCAACGCGGCGACCGCGTGCTGGTCGCCGTCTCGGGGGGCGTAGATTCTGTCGTTCTGTTAAGAGTGCTCACCGAGCTGAAAGAGTATAAGTTCTCTCTGGGCGTGGCGCACTTCGATCACGCGATCCGAGCCGATTCTGCGC
The DNA here is from genome assembly GCA_025057405.1 of Candidatus Bipolaricaulota bacterium. Taxonomy (GTDB): domain Bacteria; phylum Bipolaricaulota; class Bipolaricaulia; order RBG-16-55-9; family DRXL01; genus SKYB132. Next base: position 1,753 of record JANWXV010000057.1, read on the forward strand.
GCGATGCAGAGTTTGTGCAAGAGTTAGCTGAATCTCTCCAATTGGCTTATTACACCGAGCGCGCCGATGTGCCCGCTTACGCGCGCGCGCAGAGGCTCTCGCTTGAAGAGGCCGCCCGCGCGCTGCGCTCTCAGTTTCTAGAAAAAACAGCTAGAACTCACAAATTCAAAAAGATCGCGCTGGGGCATCATCTGAACGACCAAGCCGAGACGCTCTTAATGAGACTGCTGCGCGGCTCCGGGTTGGACGGGCTGGCGGGCATCCCGCCGGTGCGCGCACTCTCGCGCTCTCTGTATTACGTGCGCCCGCTGATCGAGTGCAGGCGCGCAGAGATCGAATCGTTTGCGCGCGAGCGCCGATTAAGATGGCGCGAAGACCCCACCAACCGAGATACGAACCTCGTGCGCAATCGCATCCGTCACGAGCTGATCCCGCTCTTGGAGCGCGATTATAACCCCAATCTCGTCGAGACGCTGGGGCGCACGGCTCACGTGCTCGCGCAAGCAGCGAGCTACTTGGAGAAGATTGCTGACGCTGAACTGCTCTCTCTGATTGTTGATACCCAGCGCGACGAGCTGAAGCTCCATCTGAAGGGCTTGCGAGAGCGCCCTGAATGTCTGCGCGCGCTCATCTTGCGCCGCGCCCTCGGGCGCGTCAAGAATTTGCGAGATATAGAGTCTGCTCACATAGAGAACGTGCTTGAGTGGCTGGAGCGCGACGGGGTAGGAGAGCAGCACCTGCCCGGAGGGCTGAGACTCCTACGTCGTCATCACAGACTGATCATCACGACAAGACTTAGAAAACCGTCTCAGCCCTTCGAGCATGCGCTGGCCCTCCCCGGCGAGACCGTGCTCCCTCAAATCGGCTGGCGCTTCTGTACGGCCCTCACCCCCAGCCCCTCTCCCGTAGGTGAGCTACGGGAGAGGGGCGCCGCAGGCGGGGTGAGGGCCACCCTCGACGCGGACAAGATTCGAGGAGAATTGATTGTGCGCAGCCGGCGCCCCGGCGACCGCATCGTTCTCAAAACGGGCACCAAGAAACTCCAAGATTTCTTCGTAGATCAGAAGATCCCGCGCGAGGAGCGCGATGCCCTCCCCTTGATTTGTGACGCCTATGGTGTAATATGGATTATAGGGTGGAGCGTCAACGAAGAGTATCGCGTCACTCCGAAGACCAAGCGAATTCTTTCTATCTTAGCAGAGCCTATGGAGGGCACAGGCGCATGACCATAGTAGGGACGATCGTAGCGTTCATCGTGACGATTGCGTTTTTGGTGGTGATTCACGAGTGGGGGCACTTCTTCGCGGCGCGGCGCTTTGGCGTCTGGGTGCACCAGTTTGCGATTGGCATGGGGCCAGCGATCTGGAAGCGCAAGCGCGGCGAGACCGAGTATTCGTTTCGCCTCTTGCCCATCGGTGGGTATGTCCGTATGGCCGGGGAAGACCGCGAGAGCGAAGAAGACAAGGCCGTACCCCCAGAGCGGCTCTTCACGGCTAAGCCCGCGTGGCAGCGCATGCTCATCGTGCTGGCCGGGCCAGTAGCGAATATCATCGCAGCTATTTTGATTATGATCGTCGTCGTCGCGGTTTTCGGTATGCCTTATCTGGAGGTTGCGGGTTTTGTCAACATCGCGCCCGACCGTCCCAGCCCCGCGGAGGGGCGCTTGCAGATCGGCGACAAGATCGAGCGCGTCCAGAATGAGACGATCTACTCGATTGCTCAACTGCAAAGGGTGATTCGCGCGGCGGGAGCCACTCCCATCGAGATCGAGGCGCGCCGCGGCACGGAGCTTGTACGAGTGACCGTCACGCCGGCGTGGTCGGATCGCGATGGGCGTTATATCATCGGGGTCAATTTCGCGCCCTTCTCCACGACGAATAAGATCGCTGAGCTGAAGCCAGAAGCGTTTCTGGCGCGTCAGGGCTTACAAGCTGGGGATCGCATTCTGAGCATCAATGGGGTTTCTGTGCAGAGTTTCTGGCAGGTTCGCGATCTCTTGCTCAAGAGCGAGCGTGCCGTGCTGACGATTGAGCGCGGGGGCCAGACGCTGACGCTGCCTCCAATCTTGTTGGCGGGTCGGACGGAGCGAGAGGTCTTCGACGGGGTGACACCGGAGACGTGGCAACGGCGGCCCAATCTTTTAGAAGCGATGGTGCTAGGGGTGCAGCGCTCGTGGGATTCGGTCGTGGCGCTCTATCATGCCGTGCGCGATATTTTCGCGCAGCGCTTATCTGCCAGAGACGCGTTGAGCGGGCCGGTGGGGATTGCGGGCATTTTGGGGCAGGCGTTGCAGTTTGGCTGGGTGACGTTCTTCTCGCTGGTGGCGCTCTTGAGCTTGAATTTGGGGCTTTTCAATCTCTTGCCGATTCCGGCGCTCGATGGCAGTCGGATTGTCTTTCTCTTAATCGAGATGATCCGGCGCAAGCCGATCCCGCCGGAGCGCGAGGGCTTGGTGCACTATATCGGCTTTATCGTGCTCATGGGTCTGATTGTGTTAATCACTTATAACGACATCATGAGGCTCTTTGGGCGCTGAGCAAAGCAGTAGCCCAGACGGCAATCCCCTCGGCTCGCCCGATGGCCCCCATGCCCTCGGCGGTCGTCGCTTTAATATTGATCTGTGAGACCGCAATCCCCAACGTTGCTGCGATCTTGTTTCTCATCTCAGAAATATAGGGCGCTAACTTGGGTTGCTCCGCGATGATCGTCGTGTCGAGGTTCTCGATCTGAAAGCCCGCCGATGCGATCTTCTGCTTTGTCTCCGCGAGCAAGAGCAAGCTCGAGATATTTTTGTAGCGGGGATCGGAGTCGGGAAAGTGTCGTCCGATGTCGCCGAGAGCCGCAGCCCCCAGGAGCGCATCGCAGATGGCGTGCAGCAAGACATCGGCGTCGGAGTGGCCGTCCAGCCCGCGCTCGTGCGGGACCTCCACGCCGCCCAAGATGAGCTTGCGCTCTCTAGAGAATCTGTGAAAGTCAATGCCAATGCCAATGCGCATGTTCTTCATAGATCATAAGCAGCTTAGGCCGAAGCTGCAAACCGCCCTCTCTGTCCCCTGCGTGACGGACAGAGCTGATTGCGCTCTCTCTCAGTTTTGTTTATGCTCAAACGCGCTATGGCTCTTGCAATATCTCTGTTCGTCGTCTTTCTACTCAATCTCTTACTGACTCGCTTATGGATTTCGCTGCAAGAGCGCCAGAAGCGCGGCCAGCCCATCCGCGACTACGGCCCGGAGATTCATACCCACAAGAAGGGCATCCCCACCGCGGGAGGCGTCCCGTTTCTCCTGGTCGCGCTTGTGGGGTGGGTGGCGTGGGCGAGCGTTTCTAACAGATGGGACGCTGACGCACTCTTCGTCGCGGGAGCGACGCTGGGGTTCGCGCTGATCGGGATGCTCGACGACGCTTTAAAAGTCTTTCAGCAGCACGCGCGCGGCCTGCCGGTGCGCTACAAGCTGCTCTTGCA
>JANWXV010000058.1 GCA_025057405.1 Candidatus Bipolaricaulota bacterium
CGATCACCCAAAAGCTCATCCAGAGATTCCGAGCGATCACAGGCATCCCCGCGACGGGCACGCCCGTCTACGAGTAGGGAGAGAGTTATGAAAGTGAAGCTTGGAGAAGCTGGTCAAGTCAAGCTGCCCAGCAAAGTGCGCCAAGCGTTGCGCTTGAAGAGCGGCGATGCGCTGGAGATACACGTGATTGACGGGCACATTCTCATGCGCCCAGTGCGCGACCCTGAGCAAGCGTGGTTCTGGACGCCAGAATGGCAAGCGAAGGAGCGCGAAGCCGATGAAGATTTCAAGGCCGGGCGCTTCAAGAGCTTTACCAATGTTGAAGATCTCATTGCGGACTTACGGGCACGCCGCCGCTCACGCCAGTGATGTTTAGCCGCGTCGGAACCCATGATATTCTAAAAACCCCGTGAGGTGTCCTTATGACCGTTCGCGTTCGCTTTGCTCCAAGCCCCACCGGAGAGCTGCACGTCGGCGGGGCGCGCACCGCGCTCTTCAACTGGCTCTTCGCTCGCAAACACAACGGCGTCTTCATTCTGCGATTTGAAGACACCGACATCGAGCGCAATCGCCCAGAGCTGATCGAGCCGATCTTGGAGAGTCTCCGTTGGCTAGGCTTGCTTTGGGACGAGGGGCCGTACTTCCAGAGCCAGCGCTTCGCGCTCTATCGCGAGTGGGCCGAGAGACTTCTCAGAGAGAACAAAGCTTACAAATGCTACTGCACGCCCGAAGAGTTAGAAGCCAAGCGCAAGGCTGCTTTGTCGGCCAAGCTGAAACCCAAATACGACGGGCGCTGTCGCAGTCTGACAGCCCAAGAAGAGCAAGAGTTTCTGCGCGCGGGACGCCAGCCCGCTCTGCGCATAAAAATTCCCCAATGCGGCACGATCACCGTCGAGGACGCGATCCGCGGGAAGGTCGAGTTCGATTTCTCCGAACTTGATGATTTTATCATTTTGCGCTCCGACGGACGCCCCACGTATAACTTCGCCGTCGTTGTGGACGACATCACGATGGGCATTACCCACGTCATTCGCGCCGATGAGCACCTCAACAATACGCCAAAACAGATTCTGATCTATCAAGCGTTTGGGCATCCGGTGCCGGTCTTTGCGCACGTGCCGATGGTCTTGGCCAAAGACAGAAGCAAGCTGTCGAAGCGTCACGGCGCGACGGCGGTCTTTGAATTTCGCGACCGCGGCGTGTTGCCCGAAGCGCTGGTGAATTACTTAGCTCGATTGGGCTGGGCGCACGGCGATCAAGAGATTTTTAGCAGAGAAGAGCTGATCGAGAATTTCTCGCTCGCTGCGGTGCACCCGTCGGCGGCGATCTTTGACGAAGAGAAGCTCTTCTGGCTCAATCAGCACTATCTCAAGACGGGCGATCCGAAGCGTTTGGGGGAGCTGCTTCGTCCGTTCTTGGTGAAGCTTAATATCTTGAGCGATGCTGAGGCTCAAGCCGTGCCCATCGAGGCTCTGAAGCGCATGGTGGTGCTCTTTCGCGAGCGGGCCAAGACGCTCTCGGAGTTGGCCGAGCCAGCGTGCTATCTGCTCACGGATAATTTTTCTTATGACCCAGAAGCCGTCAAGAAGTTTCTCACGCCCGACAAGACGGAGCTGCTGCGGGGTCTAGCCGAAGCACTCACGTCGGTGGAGCGATTCGTAGCGTCAGAGATTGAGGGGGCCACGCGGGCGTATCTAGAGTCTCAGGGCAGGGCGCTCAAGGAGATCGCGCAAGCGTGTCGGGTGGCGTTGACGGGGCGCACGACGGGGGCGGGGCTGTTTGAGACAATGGAACTTATGGGGAAAGACCGAGTGATCGCGCGGCTGCGGCAGGCGGGGGCTTGAGCTTGACGATAGAAGTTTCACGTACTAAAATGCCTGGGCTATGAAAACTACTATTGAATTGAAGAAAAAGCACCACGCTCTTTTAAAGGAGATCGCAGCTCGCCGGGGCTGGCGCAGTTGCTCTCGTGTTATCCAAGAAGCCATTGAATTCTATCTTCATCACCACGGAGAAGTAGAGAAAGCCCGTTGCACTTTGCTCAAGCGCAAGGGCGCTTGGTCATCTGAAAAGGCTGAGCGCGCTCGTGCAGCTATCGCTGAGCTTCGCGAGGAATGGAGACTCACTACGTTGTCGTAGACACCGACGCGGTTATTGACTACTTCGCTGGAGTTTCTCCCACAGCAGAGGCCGTGGAACGCCTCATAAGAGAAGATCGTCTCGCTCTTTCAACGCTTACGTTGTTCGAGCTGGCTTGCGGCGCTCAAACGCCAGATCAGTTAGAAGACATAGAACTCCTCGCTCAAGCTGCTCACGTGATCCCGTTGAATGCCGAAGCAGCCCTGCGGGCTGGTGGTATTTATCGCGACTTGAAAACCAAAGGGCAGCTGATTGGAACGGCGGACATTTTGATTGACGCTTGTTGCCTAGTCGAGGGATTGCCGTTGTTAACCCGAAATGTTGAGCATTTCCAGAGGATATCTCAGCTCAAGCTTGTTCAAGCTGAGAGATTTTAGAAACTCCACCGTCGGCAAGTATAATGAGCTCCATGAAGCCAGCGCAGTGTGCATTTCGAAGCTTTGTAGATGGTCAGAGATGCCAACGTCCGGCGCTTCCTAACCCTGAATCACAAGGGTATTGTATCCTGCATGCGCCGTGGGACGGCAAACCCATGAACAAATTTCAGAAAGCGATAGAAGAGATTATCCAAGAGGCCCCGAACAATCAAAATACTTGTGATTTTTCGGAATGCTACTTTCCTCCTAATTATGATTGCTTTAATCTAATAGATGCACTAGTGAAGTTTGATTGCTGTTTTTATAGAAGCACGTTCTTTGGAGAGGCTAACTTTACGGAATTTAGTTTCTATGGAGAGGCTAACTTCGGGAAAGCTATATTCTCTAAAAAGGCTGACTTCGCGGAAACTACGTTCTCTAAGGAAGCTAGATTCGAGGAAGCCATATTCTTTGAAGAGACTTACTTCACAAGAGCTACGTTCTATCGAAACGCTAACTTTTATAATGTTCTATGGGGGAGCTAGCTTTGCGGAAGCTAGTTTTAAAGATACTAGCTTCATGGAAGCTACTTTCTCAAAGTTTGTAGATTTCTCTTGCGCTCAAACGCATAAAAGAGCCATTGTTTCCTTCACAAACGTAAAATGCTTGCAACCACAGCAAGTTCGGTTCCATCACGTTGACCTCAGCCGCTGGAGCTTTCTCGATACAGACTTGCGCCGGATTGACTTTCACGATGTGACTTGGGCCCAAGCTCGGAAGTTTCTTGGGTACCGGCCAGCTCTCTTCGACGAGCTCAATGTCACCAACAAAAAAGAAGACCTAGCCAAGGTCGAGCGGCTCTATCGGCACCTCAAGCAGAACTACGAGAGCCAACGCGACTACGCCCGCGCCGGCGATTTCTACTACGGCGAGATGGAGATGAAACGCCGCCAGCAGAGCTGGCCAAAACAGATCCCCTTCTTACTCTATCGCTGGATGAGCGACTACGGCGAGAGCTACGGGCGCGCCCTCATCGTGCTGATCGCCATGTGGCTCACGTTCGCCCTGCTCTTCACCCTCATCGGATACTCCGATCCCACAACAAGCGATCCCCCGAGCTTCGCCAGAAGCCTCATCTACAGCGCCCAGTCCATGACGCTCTTCCATGAACCAAAGATCGTTTTTCACAGCATTTGGGGGCAAGCAGTCGAGCTGATTGCTTCTATCTGGGGAGTCATTCAAATTGCGCTCTTTGGTCTTGCCCTCCAGCGGCGGTTCAAACGATAAGTCTTTGAGCTAGTTGCACCCACGCGCGTTTGCAGCTACAATCCCAATCTGATCTTCACCACACACGAGAGGACACCATGAGCGAAGCACCGAGAGACTTCATTCGAGAGATCATCGAGAACGATATCAAGACGGGCAAGTACGGCGGGCGGGTGCACACGCGCTTTCCCCCAGAACCCAACGGCTATCTGCACATCGGCCACGCCAAGAGCGTCTTGCTCAACTACGGGATCGCCCAAGAGTTCAACGGAAAATTCAATCTGCGCTACGACGACACCAACCCCGAAAAAGAAGAGCAAGAATACGTAGATGCCATCAAGCGCGACGTCCGATGGCTCGGCGCGGATTGGGAAGACCGAGAATTCTATGCGTCAGATTACTTTGAGCAGCTCTATCAGTGGGCCGAAGAGTTAATCAAGAAGGGCAAAGCCTATGTCTGCGATCTCTCCGCCGAAGAAGTCACAGCCTACCGTGGGACGCTCCAGACCCCCGGCAAAGAAAGCCCTTATCGCCATCGTTCGATAGAAGAGAATCTCGATCTCTTCAGACGGATGCGCGCCGGTGAGTTCCCCGACGGCGCCAAGACCCTGCGAGCCAAGATCGACATGGCTCACCCCAATTTGAATATGCGCGATCCCGTGATGTACCGCATCCGCCATGTGCCCCACCACCGCACCGGAAATCAATGGTGCATCTACCCGTCGTACGACTGGGCGCACGGACAATCGGATTCCATCGAGGGGATCACGCACTCGATCTGCACGCTCGAATTTGAAGACCATCGCCCGCTCTATGATTGGTTCCTAGATCAGTTGGGGATTCACCATCCGCAGCAGATCGAGTTTGCCCGACTTAATCTCACATATACAGTGATGAGCAAGCGGCTGCTCTTGCAGTTGGTTCAAGAGGGCTACGTGCGCGGCTGGGACGATCCCAGAATGCCCACGATCGCCGCGCTGCGCCGCCGCGGCTATACCCCCGAAGCGATCCGCGACTTCATGAACAGAATCGGCGTCACCAAGGCCGAGAGCATCGTGGAGCTTGAGCTGCTAGAACATTGCGTGCGCCAAGACTTAAATAAGCGCGCACTGCGTCGCTTGGCGGTGCTCGATCCCCTCAAAGTGACGATTGTGAACTATCCCGACGGTCACGTCGAATGGCTCGAAGCTATTAACAATCCCGAAGACCCCAGCGCGGGCACGCGCCAAGTTCCGTTCTCCAAAGTCTTATACATCGAGCGCGACGATTTTATGGAGAACCCCCCCAAGGATTTCTATCGCTTAGCGCCGGGGCGCGAAGTGCGCTTGCGCTATGCGTATTTCATCAAGTGCGTTGACGTCATCAAAGACGCGCAGGGCCGCGTAATCGAGCTGCGCTGCACCTATGACCCGGAGACGCGCGGCGGGGAAGCGCCCGAT
>JANWXV010000059.1 GCA_025057405.1 Candidatus Bipolaricaulota bacterium
CGCTTCGATATGGACTGTATGCTCTGCCATCAGACGGTCGTGAAGGGCGACGGAGGAGTTCCGCAAGAGCGCTGCTATACGTGTCATGGGGAACCCCAGCGGTTGGCGCGCATCAACGAAGTTGAGTTCATGCACCGCACGCACGTTACGGATCACAAAGTGGACTGCTTGCACTGTCACTTGGAGATTCAGCACCGCATCCCCAAAGAACTCGAAGCCGTGGCAACGCGATGCGAGACGTGTCACGTGGGCGGAGGGCATTCGCCGCAGCGCGATCTCTATGTGGGAATCGGCGCGAAGGACGTCAACCCACGTGCAGCAGCGATGTACTTAGCGGGCGTGAGCTGCGAGAGCTGTCATCTGGTGACTCAAGAAGGGCGCAAGATCGCCAGCGAGGTGAGCTGCATGTCCTGTCACGGCGCGCCGTTTATGAAGATATACGAGAATTGGCAAGCTGCTCTCAACAACCGTTGGCAGCAGACTGCGAATATCTTAGCCGAGGCCAAGTCGCTGCTCTCAGCCCAGAAGCATTCCCCTTCGCCGCTCTTGCAGCGCGCTGAAGAGAACTTCTCGTTTGTGACTAGGGCACGCCCCATCCACAACCCCAGCTATGCTTCCCAAATCTTTTATAAAGTCTATGAAGACGTCAACCGAGCGCTAGAAGAGGCTCAAATCCCCAAGACGTTTGAGCCTCCTTGGCCGCAAATCCCTTACGAGACCCGCTGTACTGCTTGTCATTTGGGAGCAGAGAGCTTCTCCAAGAGCATAGACAAATACCAATTCGAGCACGAGCCTCACGTCGTGAAGCAAAAGCTCGAGTGCACCGTCTGTCATCACGAGACGAACTACCGTCAAGCCCAGCACGGTAAGATTAAAAACAGCTGCACGGATTGTCATCCCACGGCGGAGCGTTTAGCACAGCTAGAGCCGCAGGCGTGTGTGCGGTGTCATACCGTCCAAGCCGTGCTGCGCTCCGAGCGCGTGCAGTTCCCGCACGAAACGCATACGAACTTCGGGTTCGCGTGCGCGCTCTGCCACGCTGACGTGACGGAGTTTGACCATCTGGATTACCCCAAAGAGCGCAAGAGCATCCGCAATCACGAGTTCTGCGCCGCTTGTCATCAACAAGACCTGCCCCCGGAGAGCACCGATTGTCTGAAGTGCCACGTAGGATTTTAACAGTAGCAATCGCTTGCAATACCCTATAAAATCAAGACGAAGTTCATGGGGCTTCTGAATGTTGTGTTGTTGCTGTTGACAGCGTGGGCTTGGGGAGCGATAGCCCAACAGGCTCCCGTTGTCATCGAGCGTCTAGAGATCTCCCTCTGGCCCGAGTACGATGACCCGCGACTCTTAGTGATCTACCGAGGGGAATTGTCCCAAGACCCCACAGGCCCGCTCACGTTTGCGCTGCCCCTCACCGCCGAAGTCCACGCCGTGGCTTATCTGAACGCCGAGGGCCGACTCCTGAAGAGCGACTGGCAGCTCCTCCCCAGCACTGAACGCGAACAGCTCGTCATCTTCGTGCCCGGCAGCCGTCGCTTTCAGCTGGAGTACTATGACGAGATCCCCGGTCAGCACCCTCAAAAATCGTTCACGTTTCGCTTTCAGGCCAACCGTTACGAGATCAACGATCTACAGATCGAAGTCCAGCAGCCCTTGAGAGCCGAAGAGTTTGTGGCCAGCCCACCGCTGTCGGAGAACCTGGGGACCGATACGCTGGGCTTGCGTTACTTTGGGAGACGAGTCGGTCCCGTTCCCGCGGGCGTGCTGGTCGAGCAGCAGATCAGCTACACCAAGCGCGATAACCGCCCCTCGGTGCAGGCCAACCCCCGTACAGAATCTTTCCCGTTGTGGCCCCTCGTAGGAACTGCTAGTGCCTTGCTCGCGCTAGGGCTTGCGGGAATCGCATGGTACTGGTGGGAACGACGGAGAACTCGGTTTGCCACGAAGAGAAGATCGGTCGTTACGGCTTTCTGTTCCGGCTGTGGGCGGGCCTTCCGGGAGAACGAGCAGTTCTGCCCACAGTGCGGCCGCCCACGCTCAGCTCAGTAGTCTTTCAGATACTTAAAGACTTCCATTAGCTCAGCGATCTTCTTCTCCCCGTGCCCCGATTGAATCGCTTCGGTCAGACACGTCTCCATGTGCACTTTGGTCAGCGCTTGCGCGATCTGCGCGAGCGCTGCTTGGACAGCGGCGATCTGCTTCAAAATCTCTACACAGTACTTTTCGCTCTCGATCATCTCTTCGATGCCAGCGACGTGCCCGCGCACGGTGCGGATGCGACGCAGCAGATCGCGCTTGATCTCTGGAGATTCGTGAAGCCCGCCGCGCTTGTGTTTGGCCATAGCCGTTCCCTACATCTGTACGCGAAACCGCCGCAGGCGCAGCGCGTTGCTCACGACACTCACGCTCGACAGCCCCATCGCCGCGGCGGCCAACACCGGATTGAGCAGCCCCAACGCTGCGACGGGAATCAAAACCGTATTATAGATAAACGCCCAGAAGAGATTCTGCCAGATGTTTCTCACCGTAGCTCGGCTGAGCGCAATCGCTGTGACTACGCCTCGCAGATCGCCGCCGACGAGCGTAATGTCAGAGGCTTCCATCGCAACGTCGGTGCCCGTCCCAATGGCGATCCCCACGTCGGCTTGGGCCAGCGCCGGCGCGTCGTTGATCCCGTCTCCGACCATCGCTACGCGCTTGCCCTGCGCTTGCAGCTGCTTGACGATCTCGGCCTTCTCGTGGGGGAGCACTTCCGCAAAGACGCGCTCGATCCCCACCTGACGCGCAATCGACTCGGCCGTCCGACGATGATCCCCGGTGATCATCACGACCTCAAGCCCCAAACGCTTCAGCGCTGCTACCGCTTCGCCAGAGCCTTCTTTGATCGTATCCGCGACAGCGACAATCCCGATGGCGCGTCCGTCTTGAGCGACGAAGACCGGCGTCTTGCCCGCCTCTGCCAGCGCTTCGGCTTGTCTCTCTAAGCCGTTCAGCGCGATCTGCTCGTTGTGCATCAGCTTGAGATTTCCCAAGAGAATGCGTTTTCCATTGAGGCTCGCCCGGATGCCGTGCCCCGGCACGGCTACAAACTCTCGCGCCTCTTCAAGCTGTAAATTCTGCTCGTGCGCGCGCTTGACGATCGCCTCTCCCAACGGATGCTCCGAACCGCGCTCGGCGATTGCTGCGAGGCGCAGCACGTCGGATTCTGTAACCCCAGAAATTGCGATCACATCAGTCACTTCAGGCTTGCCCTTGGTCAGCGTGCCCGTCTTGTCTAAGATCACCGTTGTCAACTTGTGTGCTGTCTCGAGCGCATCGCCCCCGCGAATGAGAATACCGTGCTCGGCCCCCTTCCCCGTACCGACGATAATGCTCGTCGGCGTGGCCAAGCCCAACGCGCACGGACACGCGATGATCAGAACAGCCACAAAATTGAGCAGCGCCTTGGTCAGCGCGCTCTCTGACGGGCTGATCAGATACCAACCCACAAACGTTACGAGCGCGATCGCGATCACCGCGGGGACGAAATAACTAGCGATCACGTCTACTAATCTGGCGATGGGCGGCTTCGACGCTTGGGCATTTTCGACCAACTGAATGATCTGTGCGAGCGCGGTCTCGCGGCCCACTTTGGTCGCCCTGAATTTGAAAGACCCGGTCTTGTTGAGTGTCGCGCCGATCACTTCATCGCCGGGGCGCTTCTCCACCGGGAGCGACTCCCCGGTGATCATAGATTCATCTATAGCCGAGGCGCCTTCAATGACGATGCCGTCCACGGGGATCTTCTCGCCGGGGCGCACGACGACAATATCTCCGACTCGTACTTCTTCGATAGGGATCTGCGCTTCTTGCCCGTCGCGCACGACGCGCGCCGTCTTGGCCTGTAGGCCCATCAGCTTTTTGATCGCTTCCGAAGTGCGCCCGCGCGCGCGCGCTTCTAAGAGTCGCCCGAAGAGTATCAGCGTGATGATCGCGGCAGACGTATCGAAATAGAGATCCATGTGGCCGTGTGAAGAGAAGAGTGGGAGAAGGGCGCTGTAGAAGTAAGCCGCGCTCGTGCCTACGGCGATGAGCGTGTTCATGTCTGTTGTCTTGTGGCGCGCCGCGGCCCACGCACCGCGATAGAATGGCCAGCCCGCCCAGAACTGCACCGGGGTCGCCAAGAGCAGCTGCAGCCAATAATTGAGAGTATCGGGGATCGGCAGTCGCAAGCCCAGCATCCCCGGATACATCAACAGAAAGATAGCCATCGTCAAAAGAGCTGATATTATCAGCTTGTGGCGCAGGTGGGCTTCGCGCTCGTCGTGCAGATGCGGTTGGGCTTGCTCTTCTCGCACGTCGTAGCCGATGCGGCGCACGGCTTCTTTCAATTGATCGAGCGTGACGCTCTGTTTCAAGCGCACCGTGGCCTTCTCCGTTGCCAGATTGACACTCGCCTCTAGGACGCCGGGGACATGCTGGAGCGCTTTTTCAACCTTGGCGACGCAACTGGCGCAGCTCATGCCCTCAATGGGCAGGGTGATAGACCTCTCCCCTGGCCCCTCCCCGACGCGGGGAGGGGAACCCTTCATGCCCAAAGAAGATTCGAGCTTCAGCGTGATTTTTTGACGTCGTGGCTCGTCTTCTTCAGTGTCTTCGCTCAGCTCTTCGGCCTCGTAGCCGGCGTCCACAACGGCCTGCACCAGGCTGGGGGTCGAGACAGTTTCTGCGTGTTCGACCTCGGCACGGCCGCGCTCCAGCGAGACGCTCACTTTCTGCACGCCAATAACGCTCTGGAGCGCCTTGGTCACCGATTTCACGCAATGTTGGCAGGTCATGCCTACAACTTTCAGCACGGTCTTCTTCATTCGGCTATCGCTCCTTCGCTTTTGATCCCCCCCTCCGGGGGTGGGAGTAAGATCAGTATAGCTACTAAATAAAACGTTTTCAAGAATTCTATAGACGCTCCAGAATCGTCGCGATCCCTTGCCCAAATCCGATGCACATGGTGACTAAACCAAACTGCGCGTCGCGACGCTCCAGCTCGTAGAGAATCTTGGTGATCAAGATCGCGCCCG
>JANWXV010000005.1 GCA_025057405.1 Candidatus Bipolaricaulota bacterium
CGCAGGGGCCGTTTGCGTTGCCCGACTATTACTTTGAGATCAAGCGCCAGCAAGTAGATGCGATGGCGAACGTCGGTGGCGTTTGGGGCGAGCTGCAAGAGGAGTTTGCCAAGCTGTCAGGGCGTCGCTATCGCGGGTTTTTTGAAGCTTATAAGCTCGACGACGCTGATTATATTTATATAGTATTGGGAGCGACCGCGGGGACAGCCAAAGTCGCGATAGATCGTCTGCGTCGGCAGCGCAAGCGCGTAGGGCTTTTAAAGCTCTGGCTCTTCCGGCCCTTCCCCGCTAGAGAGATCGCGCAGATTCTGAAAAATCGAAGAGCTGTGGCGATCTTCGATCGAGCGCTCTCGCTGGGCAGTTGGGGGCCGCTCTACGCCGAGATCAGCGCGGCGCTGAACGCGATCAGCCCTCGTCCGGTGCTCTATAACTATATCTATGGGCTGGGCGGGCGCGACATCCGCCCGGAGCAGCTCATGGGGGTTCTCCAAGACCTAGAGAGCCAAGCCGACCCCCAGGTGCAACGCTTTATTGGCCTGCGGGAGTGAGTAGCTATGCCCAATACGAAAGTCTTAGCCATACGCGAAGAACGCGAGAAGCGCTTCACGGGGGCGCACGCGCTCTGCGCCGGCTGCGGCACCCCGATCGCCGTGCGCGCTGTGCTTAACGCCATCGAAGAACCCGTAGTGGTCGTCACGGCCACGGGCTGTCTAGAAGTCGCTACGACGCGCTACCCCACGACGGCATGGAACGTCCCGTGGCTGCACGTGGCGTTTGAGAACGCGGCGGCGGTGGCCAGCGGCATCGAGAGCGCCTATCGCGTCTTGCGCCGGCGCGGTGTGCTCTCTAAAGAGATTAGATTTGTCGCGTTCGCCGGCGACGGCGGCACCTATGATATCGGGCTGCAGGCGCTCTCAGGGGCGTTAGAACGGGGACATAGATTTCTCTACGTCTGCTGCGACAACGAAGCCTATATGAACACGGGGAACCAGCGCTCCGGAGCCACGCCCATTGCTGCGCAGACGACGACCGCGCCCGTAGGCGAAGAGAGTTTTGGCAAGATCCAACGACGCAAAGACCTCACAGAGATTGTCGTCGCGCATCGCATCCCGTATGTGGCGCAGGCTTCGATTGGGGATTGGTACGACTTGGCGAGCAAAGTGCGCAAGGCGATCTCCCAAGACGGCCCGTCGTTTATCAACGTGATGACGAGCTGCCCGCGCGGCTGGGGGCATGACTCTAACCAAACGGTGAAGATCACGCGATTAGCGATCGAGACGTGCTTCTGGCCGCTCTTTGAAGTCGAAGACGGTCGCTGGACGCTCAACTATATCCCTGAAGAGAAGCTGCCCGTAGAGATGTGGCTGCGCCCGCAGAAGCGCTTCGCCCATCTGTTTGAACCCCAAGAGAAGACGGAATTGCTAAGAGAGATTCAAAAGCACGTAGATCGCGACTGGGAGAGACTGTTGCAACGCTGCGAGGTGAGCGCAGGTGCAAGCGTATAAGATCGGAACTTATGCGCTCTTGGTAGAGCCAAAGCGCTGCAAGGGCTGCGGGCTTTGTGTCTACAGTTGCCCCAAGCAGATTCTCTTTTTGAACGGATCGGGGAAGATCGCCGTCAAAGAGATCGAGCCGTGTATCTTCTGTCGAATCTGCGAGATGCGCTGTCCCGATTTTGCGATCTGGGTGGAGAAGGCCCTCACCCCCGGCCCCTCTCCCGTGATGACTCACGGGAGAGGGGTGGCGTAGCCGGGGTGAGGGCCAGTCAGAAAAAGAGTATGAACAAGCAAGAGTTCGTCCAAGGGAATGAGGCATGCGCGCGCGGCGCGCTCTATGCAGGCTGTCGCTTCTTCGCGGGCTATCCCATCACACCGAGCAGCGAGATTATGGAGTACTTAGCGCGCGAGATGCCTAAAGTTGGGGGCGTCTGTGTTCAATTGGAAGACGAGATCGCTTCGATCTCCGCGGTGATCGGCGCATCGTGGGGCGGCGTCAAAGCCATGACCGCTACGAGCGGGCCGGGGTTCTCGCTGATGCAAGAGAATATCGGCTACGCAGCGATCACCGAGACCCCGTGCGTGATCGTAGATTGCCAACGGTGGGGGCCGAGCACCGGGCAGCCCACCAAAGCCGCCCAAGGCGACGTGATGCAAGCGCGCTGGGGCACCCACGGGGATCACCCCGTGATCGTCTTGACGGCCTCGTGGGTGCGCGAGGTCTTCGAGATGACCGTGCTCGCGTTCAATCTCGCAGAAATATATCGCGTCCCGGTGATCTTGCTGTTGGACGAAGTCTTAGCCCATCTGCGCGAGAACGTCACGCTGCCCGTTGCGGGCGAACTCGAAGTCGTCGAGCGCCTTGAAAAAACAAATGGGAGAATGCTGAATTTTGGGGCTGGGGCGCATCTAATGATCACGGGCATGGCGCACGACGAGACGGGCTTCCCGGTGCAGGGCGAAAAAGCCGCGCAACACTTAAAGAGAATCGTCGGGAAGATCGAAGAGCACAAAGAGAGATTGATGCGCTATCAGGGTTTCTATCTCGATGATGCGGACTTCTTGGTCGTGAGTTACGGGATCACCAGTCGTGCGGTCGAGGCGGCCGTGGAGCGGCTGCGGGCTGGGGGCGTTCCTATTGGGTGGCTCGACCTGAAGATTCTCTGGCCCTTTCCAGACAAGTTGATCCGAGAGATCGCGTCTCACGTGAAGTATATCTTAGTGCCGGAACTGAACTTGGGACAGCTTGTGAGAGAGATAGAGCGGGCGGCAGCAGGCCAAGCCCCGGTGGCTCATTTAGGGCGCGTGGACGGCTCGCTCATCACTCCAGAGGAGATCTGTAAATACGTCCAAGACGAGGTCGCTAGGGTACAGAGAGTGTGTCTATGACCAGAGATTATCGTCAGTATCTGAGAGTAGAGAAGTTGCCGCATGTGTGGTGTCCGGGCTGCGGGCACGGCATTATTACCCACGCGATTGCCAGCGCGATGGCCGACTTGCAGCTCGATCCCGATCAGATCGCCGTGCTAGGGGGCATTGGCTGTTCGGGCCGAGCGAGCTTTCTCTTCCAGACCGACGCGATGCACACGACCCACGGGCGCGCCGTCGCGTTCGCGACAGGGCTGAAGCTGGCGCGTCCCGATCTGCACGTGCTCTTGGTCATGGGCGACGGCGACGCGCTGGGCATCGGTGGGAATCACTTCATTCACGCGTGCCGACGCAACATAGACCTGACGGCTGTGATTTATAATAACGCGATCTACGGCCAAACGGGGGGCCAGCTCGCGCCCACGACCCCGACAGAGAAGCGCAGCACGACCAGCCCCTACGGCAACGTCGAGCATCCGTTTGACATCGCGCGTCTGGCGATGGCCGCAGGCGCGACCTATGTCGCCCGCACGACGAGCTTTGATTTCCCAGAGATCGTGCGCTTTGTCAGACGGGGGATGGCTCATAAGGGCTTCTCCGTGATCGAAGTCCTCACGCAATGCCCGACGTATTATGGGCGTCTGAACGATCTGCGCGACCCGTCCCAGATGCTCTACGAGTTCAAGTCACACACCGTCTCTCTCGAAGAGTACCATCAGATGAGTCCTGAAGAGCAAGCGGGGAAGATCCCCATTGGGGAATTTCTCTGCGAAGAGCGTGCAGAGTTTATAGAAAGCTATTACGGACTATGTCAACTCGGCAGATCCGCCTGACCGGCGCGGGCGGTCAAGGGCTGGTGCTCGCCGGGATTATCTTGGCCGAAGCGGCGATGCGCGAGGGGTACAACGTAGCCGTAGCCCAGAGCTACGGTCCCGAAGCGCGTCTGGGGGCCAGCCGCGCTGAAGTGATCATCTCTACCGAGAAGATCGCCTACCCTCAAGTAGATCGTCCGGATCTGCTGTTGTGCCTGACTCAAGAGGCGTATGACAAATATATCTCGAACGTGGGAGAGCGCGCGCTCGTCTTAGTAGATTCCGGTCAAGTGCTCGTCCCAAACAGTAATCATCTGAAGCCTAAAGTGATAGCGCTGCCGCTGCAGCGAGCCGCGATGGAACAGATTGGGAGCAAGCTCGTGACCAACGTAGTGGCTCTGGGGGCGCTCAACGCGCTGGCGGGTATAGTCTCGTGGGAGCACCTCGCAGCAGCAGTGGCCGAGCGCACCCCCCAGAAATATCGCGCTCAGAATCTGAAAGCTTTAGACGTGGGACGCGCGCTGACGGGCACGGCTTCTCCCGCGTAACGCAAATGGGGAGGTGCTTTATGTCGGTGGCTTCACACATGGATATTGATGAAGTCATCACCCGTTACCACGGCGGTCGCACTCATCTCATCTCGGTCTTGCAAGACCTGCAAGCAGAGTTCCACTGGTTGCCCCCGGAGATGCTCGCACAAGTTGCCCAGAAGATGGGCGTCTCGCTCGCTGAGCTTTTCGGAATCGTCACGTTCTATAAGTCGTTTCGCTTAAAGCCGCGCGGGAAGCATCTCATTACAGTTTGCATGGGGACGGCCTGCCACGTGCGCGGCGCCCCGCGCATCCTCAGAGAGCTTGAGACGCAGTTGCAGATCTCATCAGAAGAGACGACCCCCGATCAGTTCTGCACGCTGGAGACAGCCCGCTGCCTTGGAGCGTGTGCTCTAGGTCCTATCGTCGTCTGCGATGAAGAATATGAAGGGCAGATGACCAAGGCCAAAGTGGCTACTTTGCTCGAGCACCTCAGAAAGGAAACTCGCCCATGAGAAGATTACAAGATCCCGCAACGTTAGAGCAATGGAGAGAGCAGATTCGCCAGCAACAGCGCCCTGAGAAGATCACCGTCTGTAACGGCACAGGCTGCCATGCCTACGGGTGCGAGAAGGTGACCCGCGCCTTTGTAGAAGAGCTGGAGCACCAGAAGCCGGGCCGCTCTATAGAAGTGAAAGCGACGGGCTGTCACGGCTTTTGCGAGCGCGGCCCCATTGTCACGGTCTATCCAGAGGGGATCTTCTATCAACAAGTCAAGCCAGAAGATGTCAGCGAGATCGTCCGCAAGACCGTGATCAACAAAGAAGTGCTCGAGCGCTTGCTCTATGTGGACCCGATGACGGGCCAGCGGGTCATTCATGAGTCGCAAGTGCCGTTCTATCAGAAGCAGCAGCGCCTTCTGCTGGGGGCCAACGGTCTGATCGATCCCACTTCGATAGAAGATTATGTAGCTCTTGGGGGCTACGGGGCGTTAGCCAAGGTTCTCTATGGCTGGTCGGCCGAAGAGGTGATTGCTGAAGTGAAGCGTTCTGGGCTGCGCGGGAGAGGAGGAGCAGGCTTTCCCACAGGACTGAAGTGGGAGCTTTGTCGGCAAGCCCGCAGCGATACTAAATATATTATCTGCAACGCCGATGAGGGAGATCCCGGTGCGTATATGGACCGCTCGCTCCTAGAGGGGAACCCCCATTCGGTCCTCGAGGGGATGATCATTGGTGCGTATGCGATTGGGGCGTCTCGCGGGGTTATCTATGTGCGCACGGAATATCCCCTAGCGGTGAAGAACGTCACGCGAGCGCTGGAGCAGGCGCGAGAGTACGGGCTGCTCGGCGATAGGATTCTCGGCGCTGATTTCAGCTTTGATGTTGAGATCAGGCGTGGCGCGGGGGCGTTCGTCTCTGGGGAGGAGACGGCGCTCATCGCTTCTATTGAGGGGAGAAAGGCCGAGCCGCGCCAGAGACCCCCCTATCCCGTGCAGCGGGGCCTCTGGGGCAAACCGACTGTTATTAATAACGTCGAGACCTGGGCGAATGTCCCATTAATTATTAATCAAGGCGCAGATTGGTATAGCCGTATCGGCACAGAGAAGAGCAAGGGCACGAAGATCTTCTCTCTGGTCGGCAAGATCCATAACACCGGTCTGGTCGAAGTGCCGATGGGCATTACACTCAAAGAGATTATCTATGAGATCGGCGGGGGAATCCCGAGAGGGAAGAGATTCAAAGCCGTCCAGACGGGGGGGCCCTCGGGAGGCTGCATCCCCGCGGAGCTGCTCAACCTGCCTATTGACTACGAGAGGCTGACCGAAGCCGGCTCGATGATGGGCTCCGGCGGCATGGTCGTGATGGACGAAGATACGTGCATGGTAGATGTCGCCCGCTATTTTATGGACTTCTTGCGCGATGAGTCCTGTGGCAAATGTCTCTCTTGTCGCGAGGGGACAGAGCGCATGTTTGAGATCCTCTCGCGGATTTGCGCAGGGCAGGGCCGCCCCTCTGATTTGGAACTCTTAGAAGAGCTGGCTCACGCGGTCAAAGAGACCTCGATGTGCGGGTTGGGGCAGAGCGCGGCCAATCCCGTGCTCTCCACGCTGCGCTACTTCCGTAAAGAGTATGAAGCTCATATTCTTCAGAAGCGCTGCCCCGCGGCCGTCTGCAGAGAGATCGTCTCTTCGCCATGTCAGCACGCTTGTCCCATCGGCGCGGAGGTCCCTGTGTATATAGCGCTGATCGCGCACGGGCGCTTCGCCGAAGCATTAGAGGTCGTCAGAAAAGATAATCCATTGCCGTCGGTCTGTGGCCGCGTCTGTCACCATCCGTGCGAGGCCAAGTGCCGCGCGGGCGACGGAGGCGAGCCGATCGCTATCAGAGCGTTAAAGCGCTTTCTCACCGACCACGCTCCTAGCCTGGGAGCACCCCGCCGTGCGGTCTTCCCTACGGGGGAGCGCGTGGCGATTATCGGTTCAGGGCCGGCAGGACTGACGTGTGCCGCCGAACTAGCGCAGATGGGCTACCGCCCCACGGTATTTGAAGCGCTGCCCGTCGTCGGTGGGATGCTCGCCGTGGGCATTCCTGAGCATCGTCTGCCCAAGAAGATCCTCCAGGCCGATATCGAAGCCATCAAAGCCTTAGGCGTGACGATACAGACCAACACGGCGTTGGGCAGAGAGATTACGCTCGACGGGCTTTTTGCTCAGGGATACAAAGCCGTCTTCATCGCCACGGGCGCTCACAAGAGCGTGCGCCTGAATATCCCCAACGAGGACGCCGAAGGCGTGCTCCCCGCGATGGAGTTCTTGAAAGCCGTCAACTTGAACGAAACGGTGAAGATCGGCCCGCGCGTGGGGGTCATCGGCGGCGGGAACGCCGCTGTAGATGCCGCAAGAGTGGCTCGTCGTCTGCCCGGCGTCGAAAGCGTCTCGATGATTTATCGTCGGACGCGCAACGAGATGCCTGCGTTCGCCGAGGAGATCGAAGCGGCTCTTGAAGAGGGCATCGCTATTCACTATTTGGCGGCGCCCAAGCGCGTCATCACTGAAGAGAATAGAGTGAAAGCGCTCGAGTGTGTGCGCATGAAATTGGGTCCCGTAGAGAGCAGCGGGAGGAGGCAACCCTTGCCCATTGCAGGCTCGGAGTTCACGCTCGATCTCGACACGCTGCTGGTGGCGATCAGCGAGCAGCCGGAGATCGCTTTGCAAGACTCGCAGATAAGAGTCTCGCCGTGGGGGACGATCGTCGTTGACCCGGAGACGTTAGCAACGGATCGTCCGGGGGTCTTCGCCGGCGGGGATGTCGTCACGGGGCCGAAGACAGTGATCGAAGCGATGGCCGCGGGGAAGATCGCCGCTCGCTCGATAGATCAGTATCTGCGCGGCGTGCCCCTAACGCCGGAGTACGCTCTCACCCGGCCCTCACGCTATCTAGAGCCGAGCGTGCTCTCCGAAGACGAGCTGCTCACAGCGCGGCGCCCGCCGATGCCCGTGCGCAGCTCCGCAGAGAGAATCAAAGACTTTCACGAAGTAGAGCTGGGCCTCACTGAAGAGATGGCGGTACAAGAGGCGCGGCGGTGTTTGCGCTGCGATCTGGAGATCCAAAAGAGCCAAGCACAAAGCGCACGAGAAGTTATAGCCAGATAGGGAGGACAGATATGGTCACCCTGCGCATCAATGAACTCGATGTCACACTCGAAGAGGGGACGACGCTGTTGGAAGCGGCGCAGTTCTTGGGCATTGAGATCCCCACGCTCTGTTACGATGACGGCTTAAGCCCCTATGGGGCATGCCGGCTCTGCGTGGTGGAAATCGGAAAAGAGCCAAAGACTCGCTTAGTCTCCGCGTGCACCTATCCCGTTGAAGAGGGCTTGGTGGTGCGCACGCACTCGACGCGGGTCCTGCAAGCGCGCAAGATGCTCGTCGAACTCATGGTCTCGATTGCGCCCCGCTCCAAGACGCTCCAAGACTTGGCCGCGCAGTTGGGCGTCCAGCAAGTGCGCTTTGAGACCAGAGATGAAGAGTGCATTCTCTGTGGTTTGTGTGTTCGGATCTGCAAAGAGCAGATGCAATCTGGGGCTATCGGCTTTGCGGAGCGCGGCTACCGGCGGCGGATCACGACACCCTTTGATAGAAAGTCAGAGATCTGTCGAACTTGCGGGGCGTGTATCTATATCTGTCCGGTCTGTCAGTTGCGCTGTCAAGGGCCGAAGCCCCCTACGGCCATTTGTGGGTCGTGCTTGCAGCTCTCCCCCTCGTGTGCTGAAGTGTACGATGATCTGATGTGCTATATGGGGCCGGCGGGGGTCTGTGGCACGTGCGTAAAAGCACCGAACAAATAAGATCTGTTAACGGATAAAGAGAGAACGGATTAGCAGATAAACAAAGATAAACAAATAAGAGAATAGAAAGGAGACTCCCATGACGTTGAGCAAACTGAATGCCAGTGCGGCAACGTTGACGAAGAACCGAACGGATGACTCTATCAGCCCCATCAGCGGCATGTGCGTGACGTGCGTGGACGGCTGTATCGGGATGTGCGAGATCGGCAAGTCGGCCTATCGTGGGGCCGAAGTGATCTATCCCCAGCCGTTTGGGATCATCACGACGGCCTCCGAAAAAGCTTATCCCCTCGATCTCTCCCACTTTACGATCATGGGCACGACCGTCGGCGCTTATGGGATAGCTCCCGACAGCGACGTGGCGATCTTCCCCAACGTGAGGCTCGAGCGCACGATTGGGCACAAGCACAAGATCAAAGTCAAGCTGCCCATTGTCATCCCCGGTTTGGGGTCCACGGCCATCGCCAAGAACAATTGGGAGGGCTTGGCGATCGGAGCAGCCCTCGCGGGCATCCCGTTGACGATTGGGGAGAACATCTGCGGCATGGATGAGAAATCGGAGATCGTCAACGGTCGGGTCGTGCACTCTCCAGAGTTAGCATGGCGCGTCAAGCTCTACAAAGATTGGCAGCGCGACGGCTACGGGGAGATCATTCTGCAAGCCAATGTCGAAGACACGCGGCTCGGCGCGCAAGAGTATGCGATCTCCAAACTGGGGGTAACCGCCGTTGAACTGAAGTGGGGGCAAGGGGCTAAGGACATCGGCGGCGAGGTCAAGATCAAAGACTTAAGAAAAGCCCAGCTTCTGAAGCGGCGCGGCTATGTCGTCCTGCCCGACCCGGAGAACCCCCAAGTGATAGAGGCCTTTGAGCGCGGGGTCTTTCACGAGTTCGAGCGCCATTCTCGCGTGGGGATGGTCACCGAGGAGGGCTTCTTGAAGCGCGTGGAAGAGCTGCGCGCGTTGGGAGCGAAGTTCATCTCGCTCAAGACGGGGGCCTATCGTCCGGCGGATTTAGCGCGCGCGGTCAAGTTTGCTTCGGAGGGAAAGATCGATCTTTTGGTAGTAGACGCGGCGGGCGGCGGAACGGGGATGAGTCCCTGGCGGATGATGAACGAGTGGGGCGTTCCCGGCATCGAGCTGTGGTCTCTGCTCTATCAATATGCAGATCGTCTCGCCAAGCGCGGCGAATATCTGCCCGATATTGCCATTGCGGGCGGATTCACGTTGGAAGATCAGATCTTCAAGGGCTTGGCGCTGGGAGCGCCCTATTTTAGGCTGGTAGGGATGGCGCGTGGCCCCTTGGCCGCCGCGATGGTGGGCAAGACGCTGGGGCAGCGCATCGCCGAAGGGGAAGTCCCAGTCTATGTGGCGCGCTTCGGGCAGAGCGTCGAAGAGATCTTCATCACGGCAGCCGATCTCAAACGCGAGCTGGGCGATGACTTTGCCCGCGTGCCCACGGGAGCTTTAGGACTTTATACGTACATGCAGCGCTTGGCTCAGGGGCTACGTCAGTTGATGTGCGGGGCGCGCAAGTTCGCGTTGGAGTACATTACGCGTGACGACATTGCGGCGTTGACGCGAGAGGCCGCGGCCGTCAGCGGCATCCCGTACGTCATGGAGATAGATGCCCAAGAAGTCGAGCAGATTCTTAAGTAGCTAACGAAGGCTATTGGCGATTATTCGTATCTGAGCGCTTTCACGGGATTGAGCCGGTTTATCTGTCAGGCCGGCTAGATCTCTTTTCTTTTTGACTTGAATCAGACTTTTTGCTAGAGTGACAGGGTACGGAGGTGCACCCTATGCGTCATCTGTTTATGAATCTCGGCCCGATGGAGATTCTGCTGATCTTTTTGATAGTGCTGCTGATCTTTGGCGGGGCGAAGCTGCCGGAGTTGGCCCGCGGCTTGGGCAGAGCTATCCGCACTTTTAAAGAAGAGTCCGAGGGGGTCAAAAGAGAGATAGAAAAGGCTGTAGAAAGCTCACCATCGAACTCTGCTAAGCCCGCTGCGGAAAACCCAACCCCTCCTGCGGAGACCACGCCTAAGAAGAGCTGAGTCCCGGGGCAACACGGGTGAGATGAGATGCGTCTTCAAGAGTATCAGGGCAAAGAGCTGTTTCAGCGTGTCGGCATCGCTGTCTCGGAGGGGCGGGTCGCTGCTACCCCCCAAGAAGCCGAAGAGATCGCACGTATCTTGGGAGGCCCCGTCGTCGTCAAAGCCCAAGTCTTGGTCGGGGGGCGGGGCAAGGCCGGAGGGATCCAACTCGCTCAGACGCCTTCAGAAGCCCGCGCTCATGCTGATCAGATCTTGCAGATGAGCATCAAGGGCGAACGCGTGCGCAAAGTGCTCATCACCAGAGCCGTAGAGATCGAACGAGAGTTCTATCTCTCGGTGACTGTAGATCGCGGCGCTAAACAGCCTGTGGTGATCTTCTCCGCCGAAGGCGGAATAGAGATTGAAGAGCTCGCTAAAACACACCCAGAGAAAATTATCAAATTTCATATCAATCCGTTGATGGGGTTGCAAGGGCACCAAGTGCGCACCGCGCTCTTCCAAGCCAAGCTCGACCCCAAATGGATGACCCCGTTGAGCGAGATCTTCTTCAAGCTCTATGAGGCTTTTACGAAATATCGCGCCAACTTAGTTGAGATCAACCCGTTGGCGCTGACCCGCGACGGGCGCTGGGTCGCTGTCGATGCCAAAGTGATCGTTGACGACGACGACGTGCCCCCAGAGCTAGGGGGCTGGGAGGCCGAAGAACTTGCCAGCAGCAGCGAAGAGCGCGCTGCCAAAGAAGCCGATCTTCAGTATGTCAAGCTTGATGGCGCGATTGGTATTATCGGGAATGGAGCCGGGCTGGTGATGTCCACGCTCGATTTGGTTGCTCTGAACGGCGGGAAGCCCGCGAATTTCTTAGATGTCGGCGGCGGCGCGAACGCCGAAGTGATGAAGAAAGCGCTCAAGATTGTGCTCTCGGACTCGCAAGTGCGCGGGCTGTTTATTAATATCTTTGGCGGGATCACGCGCTGCGACGAAGTAGCGCGGGGATTGGTAGCGACCCAGCGTGAGCTGGGGATCGGCGTCCCGATGGTCGTCCGGCTCACCGGCACCAACGAGATCGAGGGGCGCACGATATTACAAGAGCACGGGATCACGCCCGTCGCCGGCATGGAAGAAGGCGCCGCGGAGATCGTTCGCAGGGCGTCAACAGCGTCTTAAGGAGGGACAGGCCGTGAAGTGGCGTTTCTGGGGAATCACTCTCATCGTGGTCTTGGTTGCGGGAATATCCACACGGGGTTCCGAGCAAGCGAGCAGGATCTTCCCGTTCTCCCAAATCAAGCCGGGGATGAAGGGCATCGGGAAGACGGTCGTCAAGGGCGATGAGATTCGGACGTTTGACGTTACGGTTGTGGACGTCATTGATAATCTTGGGGTTCTGAACGATCATATCGTAGTGCGTCTGGACGGCGCGGCGATCCGTCAGTCGGGAGGCGTCGCGGCGGGGATGAGCGGCAGCCCTATTTATATTAATAATAAGCTCGCGGGTGCGCTCTGGGGGGCGTGGGGCTTCCAAGTGGGTGCTCAGCCCATCGCGCTCGTCCGTCCTATTGAGACGATGCTCACGCTCGTCGGCACACTGAAGAAGAAAGGGCAAGATCGTTTGAAGCGCGGGGCGTTCGTGCCCCCTAGCCCCATCGGCACGATCACGCTCGATGGGGAACGCAAGCAGATCGAGATCGTCTCGGAGCTTCCCAAGGAGTCTCGTTCTGACACGATCTTCATTCAACCGGCGGCGACGCCGCTGCTCGTTTCGGGTCTGAGCGGCCGAGCGGTCGAATGGCTGCGCGCGGGAGCGAGTGAGCGATCGCTGCGCTCAGCGAGTAATGCGTTGTTCGCTTTCCGTCAGGGAGATTTTCTCGATGAGATCGCGCAAGGACTCGAAGAGCGCTATGAGATTCGCGTGCAGCCGACGGGGCTGTCGGGGGCTGCCGCGCGGGCCTCGTATTACAAGAAAGACTCGATCCCCCTTGTCGAGGGCGGCCCCGTGGGCGTGATGCTCACCGATGGGGATATTACGCTGGGAGCCTTTGGCACGGTCTCTTATGTAGAAGAGAATGTTGTTTTGGCGTTTGGGCATTGGTTCTTCCCTGCGGGGGAGACGGAGTTCTTCTTGACCGAAGCGTTTATCTTAGATACAGTCGAAGCGTTAGACAGGCCGTTCAAATTGGGAGTTTCTGGCAAGACGGTGGGCGCGATCTTTGAAGATCGCTGGCAAGGAGTGGGGGGCGTGGCCGAAGTGCAGCCACGTTCGTTTGACGTGCATCTTTCTGTCTATGACCGCGATCTCAAGACGACGAACC
>JANWXV010000060.1 GCA_025057405.1 Candidatus Bipolaricaulota bacterium
CGTAGTGCGTATCGAGATCGCAGTTGGAGCCGGGGAAGACGACGACGGCGGCCCGCATCAGAGTTCCTCCAGTTCGACCGAGTACTTTTCGATGACGGGGTTGGCCAAGAACTTCTGGGCGATCTCGGCGACCCGTTCGCGGGCGTGGGAGGCCGAGACGGCTTTCAGCTTAAACTTGATGAGCTTGCCCACGCGCGTCTGGGAGACCGTGGTCAGTCCCAGCTCTTTGAGCGCTCGTTCGACGGCTTGGCCTTGGGGGTCGAGCAGTTCCGGCTTGGGTTCGACCAGCACCCGCACTACGAATTCCTTCATAAGAGTCCCATCCGTCGGGCGACTTCTCTATAGGCCGTTAACAGATCGCCCTTCTCTTCGCGGAAGACGTCCTTGTCGAGGCTCTCTTTGGTCTGGGCGTCCCAGAGTCTTAGGGTATCGGGGCTGATCTCGTCGGCGAGGAGGATCTGTCCGTTGGGGGTCTTGCCAAACTCGAACTTCATGTCTATCAAGAGCAGCTGAAGCTCTGCGAAATACTCTCTTAGCATCTTGTTGGCTTGGAGGGCTTGCTCTTGGATCTCTCTCAGTTCATTTTGGGTAGCGAGTTCTAGGGCGAAGATATGAGATTCGCAGAGGAGGGGATCGCCGAGGGGATCGGACTTGTAGAAGAATTCGACCAGTGGGGGCTGGAGGGGCTGGCCGCGGGGGATGCCCAGGCGTTTGGTGAGCGAGCCGGTGGCGCGGTTGCGCACGACGACCTCGAGGGGAATAATTTGGACTTTATGGGCGAGGAAGCTCTGCTCGGTGAGCTTTCGGATATAGTGCGAGGGGAGTCCGTGGGCGGCGAGGTGTTCGAAGAGTTTGCAGGAGATGGCGTTGCAGAGGGTGCCTTTGCCGGGGAAGGTGGCGCGTTTTTGGGCGTTGCCGGCGGTAGCGGTGTCTTTAAAAGCGACGATGACGGTCTGGGGGTGGGGGCCTGCGAAGAGCGTTTTGGCCTTGCCGTCGTAGAGCAGAGTCATAATTCCCGTGTCACCCTGAGCGGGGCGAAGGGTCTTGGTAATGGTAGCAAGTAGTAGGGGAGCTGTCAACGGGGCGGGGTGCTGGTGAGGATCTCTTGATGCAGGGGGATGCGGAAGAAGCTCTGGCGCAGGGCGGGGTCGGTGATAAGATCTGCTGTCTTTTGTAATGCTTCTTGGGCTTGGCGGAGGGCATCTTGGGCGTCGGGGTGGCCGAGGGCCTTGAGAACGCGATAATGCTGAAAGTGGGCTTGAAGGGCGAACTCCCCGCTCCATTGATACCGAGCGAGGAGTTGCAGGGCTTCCGTGACAGCTGTCAGAGCATCGGGCAACAGCTTTTGAACCGTTAAGAGCCTGCTGAGCGCTATCCAACAGCGTGCAGCCAGATAGGGAATCTGCAGAGTGTGCGCAATCGCTAACGCTTGCTGAAGGTGCTTGAGGCTTTCTTCTAGTTTTTGCTGGTTCATGAGCGTTTGCCCTAACCCTAATAGGCTTTCTCCTTCTTCGGATTTGGCATTGAGCGCACGGGCGATCTCCAAAGATCGGGTTAGACAAATCTGGGCTTGAGAGAAGTCTTGCCGATCACGATGGAGAATACCCTGCCAACGCAGCATCATAGCTTGGCCGGCCAGGTCTTCTAGTTCAACGAAGCAACGGAGCGCCTCTTCGCTCAAACTTTGCGCTCTTTCATATTGCCCTAGCAAACGGTAGATCTGAGCGAAGTTGCAGAGACTAAATCCTAAGCCCATGCGATTGCCCATCTCGCGGTCAACGTGACAAGCCTGCTCAAGATAGTCCAACGCTTGCTGGTAATCTCCTAAATAACGCAGGACTGCCCCGATGTTGTTCAGTACGACACTGGCTTTTCTCAAATCTTTCCTATCTTGGTAGATTTGGAGCGCGGTCTTATAATGGCTCAGGGCAGACTGGAAGTGTCCAAGCTTGGTGAGAGCATTGGCGTAGTTGGTCAATAAATAGGCTTCGTGGATTGGGCGCTTCGCGCTCTTGGCAAGAGAGAGCGCTTGCGCGAGATGTTCTAAAGCTTGCTGGTATTCCCCCATAAAAAAATAAGCCAGTCCCATATCATTGAAGCTGTCTTGGAGCAGATCGCGGTCCTGGAGCTTCTGACTCAAGAGATAAGCCTCTTGGGCTGATTGGAGAGACTCAGAATATTCTCCTAAACGCCT
The DNA here is from genome assembly GCA_025057405.1 of Candidatus Bipolaricaulota bacterium. Taxonomy (GTDB): domain Bacteria; phylum Bipolaricaulota; class Bipolaricaulia; order RBG-16-55-9; family DRXL01; genus SKYB132. Next base: position 2,195 of record JANWXV010000060.1, read on the forward strand.
ATGGATATGAGCTTGCCGAAGAAGCAGCTTCGCTCGGTGGTCGTCCTCCGTGGTGAGTCGCAGCAGCTCAGTCAGATTATTTTGGGCTGACTTGAGCTGCCCCAGCTCGATTAAAAAACCGATACGTTCTAACATCAACCCCAGTCTCTTCTCTTGCCACTCGCGCTCTAAGAAGCGTCCTTTGGCTTGTTCTAAAAGGGCTAGCGCGTGTGAGACCAGTTCGAGGCCTTTCTTATTTTGGTAATGCTTCTCGCACAAAGCAACGGTTTTAAGCGTCCACTCCAGCGCCCTGTGCAGTTGTCCCCCGCGCTCGTAGTGTTCGGCCAATCGCGCCGCTAATCCCCCTATTGTTGGCTCGGCATACGTGCTCTCCAACGCCTGCGCCAGCCGCCGATGCAGCCAGATTCTACGTGGTTCTTCTAGAGCGCTGTAGATCGCCTCACGATACTTGTCGTGAGCGAACTCATAGCGCCCCTGGTGCTCGGTTAAGATCCCCTGAGCGGTCAGGTTGTCCAAATGCGCAAACAGCTCTTCGGATGTGCCCTCCCACGCACGCTCTAGAATTTCTAGCTCGATCTGCACCGCGCAGGCGATCACCTGCAACAGGCGCTGAGCAGCCGGTCCCACACGCGTTATGCGGGACTCGATCAGTCGCACAATTTGAGGGGGCATGGGCATCTCAGCGGGAAGATGAAGCTGCCATTGAGCCCCCTCGGAGATAAAGCATCCGTTCTCAAAGAGCGACTGCAAGATCGTCGCCAGAAAGAGTGGGTTCCCAGTGCTCTCGCGATAGAGCCGCTCGGCGGCTTCAGAGGGAGTCTCCATGCCCAAGTGACAGATTAAATCTTGAATGTCAGATATAGTCAAGTGTTTTAGCTCTATCTCTTCGAGCGATTGACGGCGCTGAGCGTGGTCTTTGAGCGTTGCTAACAGAGAGCCGTTGGCACGTGCGCCGGAACGGACCGCCGCCAAGATCATCAACGGGAGATCTGCCCATTTGTCCATCACATAACAGAGCAGATCTATAGAGTCTTCATCGGCCCACTGAAGGTCATCTAGGAAGATCAGCAAGGGAGCGCGTTGGCGAGCCAGCGCGAAAAGGATCTGAAAGAGCGTCTCGAAGAGCCGATAGGGACGATGCTCCGATGGCAGAGAGACCTCTTGGGGCAGGTGGGGGATGACGCTGCGCAGCGCGGGAAGAAGCTCGGCGCACTCGGCCAACCACGATTGAGGGAGACGCTCAAGCTCTTTAAGAGAGAGATGGGAGACTGCCGGGTGCAACGCTTCCAACCACGGGTGCAACGGCAAAGGGTTTTTCATCTCCAAGCAGCGTCCCGTTAGGAGCAGCGTTTGTGCGTTCTCTTTGACTTCCGCACAGAACTCTTCGCACAGGCGCGTCTTCCCCATCCCCGGCTCGCCGGCGATGAGTACTAACACACCGCGTCCTTCTTGGGCTTTCTGGAGCGCAGCGCCGAGCTGCTGCCATTCGCGGCGACGGCCGCAAAAGGGCAACCGATGAAGGCTGAGAGGGGGCATGACCGAGCGCTCCACAACGCTGGGATAGCGATCTTGGATCTCTACCAGCTCGCCACGCTGGAGCTGCCTGTAGATCTCTTCTGTGCGCGACGAAGGGCGCTCGCCCAGCTCGCGTTCCAAGACTTCGCTACAGCGCAGATACGCCCGACGGACCTCGGCGGGTTCGCCTGCACAGTGCGCATAGACCATCCATTGACGATAGAGTTGCTCGTGCAACGGAGATCTCTCGATGGCGCGCCGGATGGTGTGTAGCGCTTGGCGATAGCGTCCAGCTTGGGCTAACGCATCGGCTAGTTCGCTCAGGAGTTCGACGTAGCGTTCGCGCCAGCGCTCTCGCACGTGCACGGCCCACTCTTCGTAGCGATCTTCCGCCAGATACTCCCCCCGATAGAGCGCAACGGCTTTTTCGTAGAGGGCGATGGCTTCGTCAAGCCGTCCTGCGCGCGCGGCGCGCCGGCCCTGCTCTTCGCTGCGGGCGAACTCCTCGGCGTCTATCCAACACTCGGCTTCTGCCCGTAGCCCATACCCCCCGCGCCGCGTCTCGATATAGCGAGAACCCTTGCTGCTCGTCAGATTTGGCTCTAACACCCGGCGCAGCTCGGCCACGCGCGCCCGCAGATTCGACGCCGTGCTCTGAAGGTTCTTCTCTTCTTCAGGCCATAAGTACTCGATCAGCTCATCGGCCGAGAAGACCCGCCCGCGCTCGCCCGCGAGAACCTTCAAGAGCGCTTGAGTCTTGGCGTTTCTCCACGTGAGAAGCTCCCCATCGCGCCGGGCCTCAAACCGCCCAAAGAGAAAGACCTCCACGCTCATAGCAGCCCCTCCGGCACCGACTGCCACGCCCACAGCTCTTCTGGCCTCTGACGACGCCGAATCACATGCTCCCTCCCCTCCCAGATCAGCACCTCCGCTGGCGTCGGATGACTCAAAAAATACGGCATACTCTCGGTAAACCCATACGCCCCCACCCTCTCGATCACCACCAGATCGCCGACTCCTATCAAGGGCAGCTCGACATCCCTCGCCAAATAGTCCAACGCCGTGCACAACGGCCCCGCAATCGAACACCGGCCCGCAACCCCAGAACACCCCCCACAAGAGAGAACCCGCACCGGATGCGCCTGCCCCACCAAGACC
>JANWXV010000061.1 GCA_025057405.1 Candidatus Bipolaricaulota bacterium
AGGGGCGCAATGAATTGCGCCCCTACCGATTGAATCCCTGCCATCGCCCTGCTCCGGTTTGGACTGCACGCTTGGTGGCGGACTTTTCACTTTATAATAAGCCTCAGCATCCGGTACAAAAACCGCGTTAGCTAGCACTAATAGAGACGCTTGATTATAATGGCGTTCATATGGGGCCTGACAGAGATCGCGAATATCCCGCACATCCCATCGTCGGGGTGAGCGCCCTGGTCTTCAGAAACAATAAGATTTTGTTGGTGCGGCGCGGGCACGCTCCCAGCAAGGGCCGCTGGAGCCTCCCCGGCGGGGTCGTCGAGTTGGGCGAGACCCTCCGAGAAGCTGCCCAAAGAGAGATTCGTGAAGAGTGTCACGTCGAGATCGAAGTCTTAAAAATCTTCGATGTCTTAGATAGAATCGTGCGCGACGCCGACGGGCGCGTGCGGTATCACTATCTCTTGATCGCGCTGTTGGCACGCTATAAATCTGGCGAGCTGCGTGCCGACTCCGACATCGAGGCCGCTCAGTGGGCCGACGTGAGCCAGCTCGCTCACTATAACTTGATGCCCGATCAACAAGCGCTCATCCAACGGGCCGTGGGAGAGCTATGAACCACCAGAGCAGAGTGCGCCGTCTCGTGCAGTCTATCGCGGGGGCCGGGTTGGGGCTGTGGGCCGTCGCTTCGCTGCTCTTTCTCTTTTTGCAAGTCGTCCCAGAGATTCTCATGCGCACGCCGGTGGGCTTCCCGCGTCCGTCGCTCTCCGGCCCGCCCATCTCCCTGCAAGAGCAACTGCAACTGAAAGGGCCTCTCTACGAACAGTATCTGGTCTTTCTCAAAAGACTGATCACGCTCGATCTCGGGCCAGCGCTGGTAGGGGGACACCCGGTCGCCCGAGTGTTGACCGAGCTGGCCCCGCGCACGCTCACGCTCTGGCTGCTCTCGCTCGGACTGGCTTCTCCTTTGGGACTAGGGTTGTATCTCGCTTTGCAGAGCCGCTCGACCGTGCGGCGCTTCCAAAGCGCTATGGGGGTCTTGATCCTCGCTTCGCTCTTTGCGCCCTTAGCGGGCGCGTTGCTCCGTTGGGGGCTAGCCGATCAACTGAGGCTCTTCCCCAGCGGTGGGCTGCTCTCCCCGGAGCTGTGGCACGCCGCACCGATCTCGGTCAACGCGCTCTTTCTCCAACTGCTGGGAGCGGTGCTCCTCGCTGTAGTCAGCGCTGCGCTCACGTGGCGGATCAGCGCGCGGATCGCTCTGGTGCCCGTGCGCCTGGGCTTGAGTCTGCTGGTCTTCGTTGGGCTGTTGAGTGCAGCCATCTTCACTTGGCATCAAACTCACACTCTGGTCTTAATGACTGATCTGTTGCGTCATATGGCGCTGCCCTTGGCAACGCTCGTGCCTTGTTTAGCAGCTTTATGCGCTCTCTTCTTTCGCTACGCGGGCGGCTCTCTCTCGGCTCCTTGGTTGTCGTTCTTCGCAGCGCTCAGTTTGAGCTTAGTGCTGATTGTCGAGATTCTCTTTGCGTGGGGCGGGATGGGGATGCTCTGGCGCGCGGTGATGCGTGCGGATTTCCCCGTCTTGTTGGGGTCGTTCTGGGTGATGAGCATAGGCGTTCTGGGGCTGAGTGCTCTGGTCGCTCCCGCGCTGACTCGGATTCCCCTTGTTGTGTCTGTTGCTCCTCCGCGTGGACTGCTCTGGCTGGGGGTGGGGAGCTTGAGCTGTGTTGTGCTCTTGGCCGTAGCTCAGCCGTTGCTGATGAGCACGCTCTGGGCTGCGCCTGCGGAAGGGCGGCTCTATGACCCCCTGACGGGGTACGACCGCACGTTGGAGCAGAACCCCGCCCCGCCTTCGCTGACGCATCTGCTGGGGACAGATCGTTGGTCGCGCGATATCTTCAGTCAGCTTCTGTACGGAGCGGGGCAAGCGCTCAAAGTGGGCGCCCCCGCGGCCCTAGCGGGAGTCCTGATCGGATGGGCGCTCTGGGCACTTCTCAAGAGATTTCCAAGCTTATTATCGTTCTTGGCTACGGTGACGTTGGCGATGCCGTTGGTGCCGGCGATCTTGGTCTGGGGCGGCATCTTTGAGTTCGGTCACACGGGTTTGGGCTTGTTGTTAGGATTTTTCAGTTGGCCGCTCACGGCTCTCGTGTTGATGCGAGCTGAGACTCGACACTGGGGTCGGCTGCTGCTGTCTTCCGCGATGCTGACGATGGGGTACGCCGTTGCGATGGGGCATTTGACAAGCTTTTTGCGCCTGGGGCGCTTTGAGTCTCTCTTAGACTGGGCGCTGATGCTCGACGGCGTTGTGCTGAGCAATCCCGTTGCTTTTTGGTGGCAGGCTCTGCCGCCAGCGCTCGGCATCTCGCTGTTAACGTTCGGCTGCTATCTGACGGCCTTCAGCGTCGCTTCACCTTCGGCCCCTGAGGAGTATCCATCACGTCGTAGCCCAACTGAGCGATCTTCGCCCGCAGAGCGTCGGCTTCTTTGAAGTTCTTCGCTTGGCGTGCGGCCTCGCGCTGCACCAGCAGCTCGCGTACTTCTGAAGGGACTTCTATTGTCTCTTCGGCTTGGACTTCGCTGAGCTTCAGCCCGAAGACGTGATCGAAATCCAAGAGCGTCGCGAGCTTATCTGACGGGTTCTGGTGCGAGCGCACGAAGTCCCACACGACGCCCAACGCTTGGGGAATATTCAGATCGTCATTGATCGCGGCGAGGAAGCGCTCGTGGACTTCGGGGGGGACTTTCCCGTGTGCAGGCTCTCCCCCACCGGCGCGGGCGGTGCGCACGTGCTCTCTCAGTCTCTCTAGGGCCGTCTGTGCGCTCTCAAGTGCCTGCCACGTGAAATTGAGCTGAATGCGATAGTGTGTGTTCAAGCAGAGATACCGAAACGCCAAGGGGTCGTAGCCGCGTTTGATTAAATCGTCTAACAGATACGCATTGCCCTCGGACTTGCCCATGCGACGACCCTCAACGGTCATAAACTCCCCGTGCAGCCAGAAGTTCGCCATCTTGACGCCCTCGGCGGCTTCGCTCTGGGCGATCTCGTTGGGATGGTGCGTGTAAATGTGATCCACGCCGCCGCAGTGGATATCGAAGGGCTGGCCCAGGTATTTGGTGCTCATGGCGCTGCACTCGATGTGCCAGCCGGGAAAGCCTACGCCCCAGGGGCTGTCCCACTCCATCTGGCGCTTCACGCCCTTTGGGGAGAACTTCCAGAGCGCGAAGTCGGCGGGATTGCGCTTTTCGGGGTTGACCTCGACGCGCGCGCCCGCCTCTTTCTCTTCCAAGCGCTGCCCAGCCAATTCCCCATAGTTGGGGAATTTGGATACATCAAAATAGATGCCATCAGAAGTTCGATAGGTAAAGCCCTTGGCTTCGAGCTTCTGGATGAGCGCGATCTGTTCAGGGATGTGATCGGTCGCCTTGCAGACGACATGAGGTTTGAGAATATTTAAGCGTTCGGTGTCTTTGAAGAACGCTTCGGTATAGAGCTGAGCGATCTCCCAGGCGCTCTTGCCGGCGAGCCGCGCGCCGACCTCCATCTTGTCTTCGCCCTCGTCGGCGTCGCTCGTGAGATGCCCCACGTCGGTGATGTTCATGACGTGCTTGACTCTGTAGTGGTTGTATGCGAGCACGCGGCGCAGAATGTCTTCAAAGATATACGTTCTGAGATTTCCAATATGGGCGTACTGATAGACGGTCGGCCCGCACGTATAGATGCCAACTTCGTTATCGTGAAGGGGCTTGAACTCTTCCTTGCGCCGACCGAGCGTGTTAAAGAGCTTAAGCGTCGCCATAGCAGAAAAGAATTTACTCCAAGAGAGCAAATTTCGCAACTGCACCCAGCGAAACGCCTCTAGAGTTGAAGGCCGCTTGAGAGCGGTTTATAATACAGTGCGTATGTTTAAGACAGCGCGTTTTTACAGCCCGACCAAGGGCAAGCTGACGTTCGACGAAGTGATCGCCGAGATCGTGGCGATCATGGAAGAGGACCCCAAGACGCACTATGAGATCGTCGTCGGGACGGACTCGCATTCGAGTCCCGGCGAGATGGACTTCGTCAGCGCGGTCATTGTGCATCGGGTGGGCAAGGGCGGACGCTACTTTTGGAAGCGCATCCGCGAGAGAAATATCTACACCCTGCGCCAGAAGATCTATCGTGAAGCGCTGCTCAGCTTCGAGCTGGCCAAAGCCCTCATGGAAGAGCTAGAACAGCGCACGCTGCTCGACTATAACTTGGAGATTCACGTGGACGTCGGGCGCAACGGGCGCACCCGCGAGCTGATCGACGAAGTCGTAGGGATGATCGTGGCCAGCGGCTTTGCCGTCAAGACCAAGCCCGACTCTTACGCCGCCTCGTGCGTCGCCGACAAGCACGCTTAATGTCTGATCCCTCTCACACGCCTTCTCCGGCCCAGAGAAGAGAATGCTTCATCTCGGCCAGCGCCGACGAGACGCGCCAGATTGCATTGCGCTTCGCGGCGCAGCTTCAAGCGGGAGATTGTGTTTTGCTGATAGGCGAGCTAGGCGCGGGCAAGACGACGTTTGTGCAAGGGCTAGCCCAAGCGCTGGGGGTGCAAGACCCCGTGCGCTCTCCTACATTTGTCTTGATGCACGAGTATCACGGAAGATTTCCCATCTATCACTTTGACGCCTATCGCATCCGAAATTTAGATGAGCTTCGCGAGATTGGCTTTGAGGAGACCGTCTGCTCTCAAGGGATCACGGTCGTTGAGTGGGGGGAGAAGACCGAAGCGCTGGTGACTTTCCCTTGCTGGCGTGTGGAGATCGAATTGCTCCCAGAGCAGAAGAGACGCATCTCTATCACGTCGCCTGCTCGTTACGGCTTTCCGTAGCCCCCGCC
>JANWXV010000062.1 GCA_025057405.1 Candidatus Bipolaricaulota bacterium
GGTATCTCAGCGATGCGCTCTACCAGCGCCCGGAGCAGTTGCAACTAGCAGCCTTCGCGGGCGCATGGGCTATTTCTTTGCTGATTGTCTCTGTGAATTACTTGCTCTATCGCGCGCTGCGCGAGCGCCGTATCCGTTGGCTGGCTCTCGCTGTTGTTCTGGTTGTGCTCAATACCGTTTGGGGAAACTTTCAGCTCTCCATGCAGACAGAAAACGATAAAAGGCTTCATCTAGCGTTGGTGCATTCCAGCGTGCCCCAGCGCGCTCGCAGCGATCCCGATCAGTTAGAGAGTCTTCACGCTCTCTATATTGAACAGCTACAGAGCTTGGAAGGTGCAAAGCGCGATCTCATTATTCTGCCAGAATCTATCTTGCCCACGTATCTGTTGCTTCATAGCGATCTTTTGAGAGACTATCAAGAGACCGCTCAGCGCTTGGCTCTCTCTTTGATTGTGGGCACGATTGACTACCGCGACGGGAGACTTTTTAATAGCGCCGCTCTTATCGCACCGGATGGCCAGATCGCGGGCATTTACGACAAAGTGCAGTTGGTCCCGTTTAGCACCGAATATTTTCCGTTGATTGATTTCTTGAGAAGCACAGCATTTTCCCAATGGCTAAGCAATCTGCCCTTGGGAGTGCTCACGGCTGGCGAGCGCTGGGAACCGTTGCGCAGCTCTGTAGGCGCCATCGGCACGCCCATCTGCTTTGAGTCTATCTTTTCCAATATCAGCCGCGCCTTCGTGCGCGAAGGCGCGCAAGTGCTCGCGATCATCACCAACGACGCTTGGTTCAAAGGCTCTACGGCGCTGGAACAACACTTTGCCAAAGCCGTCTTTCGCGCAATCGAGACCGGGCGTTACACCGTGCAAGCAGCTAATGGAGGCCTCTCTGGAGTGATTGACCCTAGAGGGCGCATTCGTGCGCAGACGCGCTCCCCAAACGAGACGGTCCTGCAAGCGGAGGTCTTCTTGCAGGACCGTCAGACGCTCTATGTCAGCCTCGGCGATTGGGTGATCTCTCTCTGCGCGTTGGGGCTTATCGCTTTAGTGTTTGTAGCAAGAGTTCGTGCACGCTCCCCGGCGTTGCGTTGATCCCCATATTCGTTAACTGAGTGACCGCGCCGTTGGTGAGATTGACTTTGTAGATCTGATACGTTCCGTCTCGGTTGGAGACAAAGGCGATCTCGGTGCCATTGGAGAGCCAGAACGGGTCGAACTCGTCGTAGGTTGTGTTCGCGCTGGACGATCCAGCAAAGGTGTTCAAATTGACGATGCCCGAGCCGTCGGCGTTCATCACCAACAGATCGAGATGACCGTTTTGGTCTGACGTGAAGACGATCTTAGTTCCATCGGGAGACCATGCAGGGGGCGAAGGGATGCCCAGCAGCGGCGAGAGTGCACCATCGTTAATATTCACACGATTGGTGAGATTGACGAGATTGGTGCCGTCGGCGCGGATTCTCCAAATATCAAGATGGGAACTGCTATCGTTGGGCTTGACGAAGATAATAAGATTAGCGTCTGTAGGGGACCAGCGTGGGGCAAAGGCGTTCTTGGGGGCGCTGGTCGTCAAGCGCACTTGGTTGGTGCCATCGGCGTTCATTTTGTAGATCTCGAAGTTGCCGTCTTGATCTGAAGCAAAAGCGATCTGAGTAGCGTCAGGAGACCAACTGGGCTGGATTTCTTGACTAGAGGTCTGCTGAGTCAGATTCGTCTGCAGACTGCCGTCGGGGCGCATCTTGAAAATATCAAAGCTCTCAAGGGAAGGGGTTTGCGTCAATATCAGGGGAGCACGCGCGAAGACGACCTCTCGTCGTCCGTTGATCGTGAGCGCAGGCCACAGGTCCATCCCGCTCATCGAAGTAATCTGCGCTTGGTTGGTGCCGTTGCTGTTCATGCGAAAGATCTGAAAGAGACCGTTGCGATTCGCGGAGAAGAAGATCGTATTACCAAAAACGTTGATCGTAACCGACGACCGGCTCTTGAGTCCCCGGTCATCGGTCACTGTCAGAGTAGCGACGAACGTGCCGGATACCGTGTACGTGTAGGTAACCGTTGCGCCCGTGGCATCTACAGTACCGTCTCCGTTGAAGTCCCATTCGTATTGGGTGATTGAACCATCGGGATCGTGCGAGGCTGAACCGTTAAAAGCTACTTTCAGCGGGGCTTCCCCCGTGATCGGGGTGGCGCTGAAGATCGCAAAGGGGGCCTGCGCAACCGTGCAGCTGCTCAAGGCTAATGCAGCCAACGTCAGAAGCATCATAGAGCGTCGCGATTTGGACATCGTTGACCTCCTCCAAAACTTCGCCGTGTGCATCTTGTATATAATCTAGATCAGATCAATGTTAAAACTAAGGAAGCTCGTAGAGATCTCAGTGGGGTTTTGTCTAGCGCCGAGGGGACAAGGGTCTGTAATCGAACCCACAAAGCACCCAACGCGGCAGATTGGTAGAATAGTAAAGATTCTGAAACTTAACGGACTTGGGATGAGTATATAATTTCGGATGATGAGGGAGGCTGTATGGGTGGGGATGAGTTGGAACTGATACGGAGGTCACTCGATGGCGACAAGGACGCTTGGGGAGAGATCGTGAAACGCTACAAAGTCTCGGTTTTCGGAATAGCCCTAGGCATCTTAGGCAATCCCGCAGACGCCGAAGATGCCGCTCAAGATGCGTTTATTCGCGCTTATCAGGGGCTGCATACGTTCCATCTTGACAAGCGTTTTTCTACGTGGATCTTCGCGATCACAGCCAATCTGTGCAAGAACAAGCTGCGCCGGGATCGGCTCTTCGCCCCGTTAAAGTACGTCACCCGAGCGACCAAGAGCCATCACAACCCTGAAGCGCGCTTAATCGAAGACGAGCGCGCTCAGATGATGCGCGAGGCCCTCGATCAGCTCAGCCCCAAATATCGGATGCCCTTGGTGCTGAGATACTATGGCGATCTGGAATACAAAGATATCGCGGAGATGATGAGACTGCCGGAAGGCACCATTAAGACGCGCATCCATCGGGCAAAGTCCGAACTCAAAAAAATCCTGGAGAAGAAGGGAGTGACGAGTCATGCATGAACATGAGCTGGAACAACTCATCAAAGAGACGGTCGCCCAACACGCAGCCGCGTATCAGGATCGTATTACCGATCTTGAGTATCGAGTGGTGGACGCCCTGCCAGATCGGCCTATGGTTGTAGAGCAGCAACCGGTTTGGCCGATGCGCTTAGCGCTAGCCACAGCAGCCATCTTGCTCTTCTTAGGCGGGTTCTGGCTCGGGGGAACTCTCTCGGACGGGCCTCCTTGCGCGGATCCGTATGTGCTCTGTTTGGTCTATCCCAACGCCAAGAGCGTCTCGCTCGTGGGCCAACTGACCCAATGGGAACGCCATCCCATGAACGGCCCTGATCGCAACGGCATCTGGTGGATACGACTGCCCCGCGATCTAGAACCCGGACGCTATGAGTATGGCTTCATGGTAGATGAATATCACTGGGTGCACGATCCGCGGGCGCGTGAGTTCGTCCATACGTTCGACAACAAGATCAATTCGGTGTTGATCTGGCCCCCCTCTCAAGGTGATGCCCCATGAGATATCTTCTGATGTCTGTGCTCATAGTCTGGTTCTTGAGTGCGAGCGCGCTGGCGCTGCGCACCGAACAAGTGACCCCCCAAGACGTCTATACTTGTTTTCGCACTCTCAACGTCTCGGATCTGCAGTTTCTCATCAACGCTTACGACAAGGGCTTTAAAGATAGGCGCATCACGCCGCAGACGGCGCTGACGCTCTGTCAGCGTCTTGCGCAGAGCGCCGCGCCGATCCCCCTGCGCGAGGGCGTCCTCAGAGTGATCGGGTTGGCCCTGCTCGAAGAGTTGCCGGTCACGATGCTGGTGGATAAAGCGCTGGAGGGTCTAGCGAAAGGCGTCGCCCTCGAAGCGATTAACGATGAACTCGTGCAGCGCAAAGCGACTCTCGGCGAAGTGAAGGCGCTCTTCGCCAGCAAGGGCATTCGCATCAGCTTGACGATTCGCTTCGGCACTGCGACGCTGGAGCTGACTCTGGAGGCTGTAGATACAGCGATTACGGAGGCGGCGCGCGCTTTGGAAGACTATGTGCGTGGCGGACAGAAGCTCGAAGACGCCGCAGCGATTAAAGCGACCGTTCAACGGTATCTGTCAAGCAATCGCTTGATCCCAGCGACCCTGGTCAGCTTTATTGATCAAGTCGTGAGCGCTGCGGAGTGGGCGCAGTTGGCCCAAAACGTGGCCAACCGTCTGAAGAAGTGAAAGGAGTCTCAAGTATGATGAGATTTCTGGTCTGGTTCTCTTGGGCGATGCTAGCCGCGACGGCGTTCTCAAGCTTTGGGGGCGAGCCGCGCGAGCTAACACTGGCCCCCACCGATCCCATCTTGCTCGCGGGCCGATATTATCGGGTCTCTCTTTCGCTCCCCACGTTGGATCGCACAGCAATCATCGAAGCCGCCAAGCAAGCGGGGTTCTCCGTGCGCATCGCCGAGGGCACCCGCGTTAGCTATTTTATTGGCACGACGCCGTGTCCCGACTGCACGCCGGAGAACGAACGCTCTCGTTTAGGGTTTCCCCAACTATACGTGGACGGCGCGCTCTTGTGGGTGCGCGGTGAAGAGATGCTCGCGCGTTATAATCTCCGTCCCGCGACAGACGGCTACGAGCTGATCGTGGCTCCCAAAGCGACCGCGAGCGCTTCGGCGATCTTGGGGGAGATCGGAGTCCGACTGGTGCAGCTTAAGCTCTTGCGCGAGCCGACGCTG
>JANWXV010000063.1 GCA_025057405.1 Candidatus Bipolaricaulota bacterium
CCAGAGGAAATTCTAGGGTTTTAGGATTTATCTCTTCAAACCGTCTGATTCTTAGAGAATACGTCGCCGCAGTGCTTCATAAAAGCCTTGGCGCGGACCGATCATAATCACCAATACGATCCGATCCCTTGGGTAAATTTCGTAGACGATGCGATACTGAGAGCCTTTGTAGCTAAAATGATAGGACCATAGCCCTTTGAGGTCATGGGAGAGTGCTTCAGCTTGTTCAGGATTTTGCTTGATTCTGCCAAGATGCACTTCGCGAAGTTGGGTGACCACAGGGGGATCGAGCTTGCGCATATCTTTTGCGACGGCGCTGTGGAACCGTAGGGTGTACACTGTTTAGAATAGCTCTTCTTCTGTCAGTGTCTTACCGGACTTGAACTCCCCTCGTGCTCTCTTCCATCGTTCTTTGAGTTCTCTTTTGAGTTTGGGGTTCAAGAGAATGAGCAGGGTCTCCCGCTCCCCAGGCGTGAGCTGCTTTAAAGCTTGGGCCAGCTCCTCTACTTTCAACTCTACCTTGACCTGTGGCATAGCTTTCTCCTTTTGAAGACCCATAAACACACTCAGTCTATCATACACTCTGTGCCTTCTCCAGTCTAGAAGGTGAGAGAATCACTTGCGCTGGAGCATCTTCTCCAGATATTTCAGATACTCCGAATCGGTCGAGAGCACCAGCGTGTCTTGCGCGCTCAGCGACTTTTTATACGAGTCGAGCGTCCGCCAGAACCGATAGAACTGCACGTCGCGGTTATAAGCTTGGGCGTAGGTCTCAATCGCTTGGGCGTCGCCCTCGCCGCGCAGCTCTTCCGCGCGCTTGCGCGCTTCTGCAAAGATGATTTCACGCTCGCGCTCGGCCTCAGCGCGAATGCGCTGAGCTTCTTCGTCCCCCTGAGCGCGAATCCCTGTGGCGATCTGCTCCCGCTCGCTGATCATGCGACTGTAGACCGCTTGCTCGTTCTCCTCCGGCAAGTCGGCCCTCTTGATGCGAATGTCCACGATCTCGATCCCAAACTCTTGAACTTGCTGCTGCGTCAGACGGATCACCTCGTCTAGATAACCCGAACGTTGAATGATATCCGTGAGCGTCTGCTTGCCGAGAATATCTCGCAGATTGGAGTAGATGACGTCGTCAAGACGCTGCTGCGCACGGGTGATGTCGCCGCCCATCGTCTCGACAAAACGCTTGGCATCTACAATGCGCCACAGCGCGTAGTTGTCTACAATCAGACGCTTCTTATCGGCAGCGATAATCGGCTGCGGACGAATATCATAGCTGATCAGACGGTCCTCGAGCTTGACGACGTTCTGCACAAAGGGCGTCTTAAAATACAGCCCCGGCTCGCGGATGACGCTCACAATCCGACCGAATTCTTGCACGACCGCCTGCTCGGTCTCGTCCACCGTGAACGCCACTAAATTAAATGCGACAATTCCCAGAACGATCGCTCCTACAAAGATCAGCAGACGCATCATCGTCGCTCACTCTCTTTCTTATTGTTCATCAGCTCTTGCAGGCTCAGCAGACTGAGCACGTTGCCCGTCCCTTGGGTCAATATTACTTTTTGGATTTTGGGCAGGATCTCTTCCATGGTCTCGATGTAGAGCCGTGCCTCCGTGACTTCTTTGCTTGATTGATAGCGCTCCCAGACGGCGACAAAGCGCGCGACATCGCCTTGGGCTTGCAGAATGCGCGTCTGCTTGTACGCTTCGGCTTCGTTGAGGATTCTCTGGGCCTCGCCGCGCGCGCGGGGCAGGATATCGTTCTTATATTTGTTGGCATCGTTGATCTTGCGCTCTTTGTCTTGCAGGGCGCTGTTGACGTCGTCAAAAGCCTTGGCTACGGGGCTGGGAGGTCGGACGTCTTGCAGGCGCACGTTGACAATGCGAATCCCGGAGTTGTAGCGATCTAAGAGCTTTTGCAGCTCTTGTTGGGTCTCGATAGCAATCAGATCGCGGTCCGTTGTGAGCGTCTGATCTATCGTTCTCAGAGCGACGCGCTCGCGGATGACCGCTTGAGCGGTCTGCTTGACCAAGTCGCTGGCGTTGATAATCTGAAATGCTAACTTTTCTGGCTCTTTGATCTGATACTGCACGACGACTTCAACGTGGGTGATATTGCCGTCCCCGGTGAGCATCAGGGCCTCTTCGGGGACCTCGCGATAGCGAGCGAACTGCTCCGTGCGGAAGCCGATCTCTTCGGTTCTGACTAAATCTCTGCTGATGATCACCACGCTTTCGATGGGATAGGGGAGCCGCCAATGAAGCCCGGGCTGGCTCGAACGCACATAGCGTCCGAATTGTTTGACCAGCCCAATATCCGACGGCCCAACGGCATAGACGCCACTCGCGAGCCAGAGAAGGATCACGGCTATCACGAGAAACCACAAGAAGCGATTGCCCCATTGGGTGAATTGTCGTTGCAGATCGCGCCAATCGGGGCGACGGTACGGAGGCTCATACTCAAAGTCACGACGGGCAAACGGATCACGCATGGAACGACACCTCCAAAGCTTAAGCGTAGGGGCGACGTTCACGTCGCCCCCGTTTGATTGTAATCGCTCGCGTGGGAATTTGCACTCTCACGCTGCCGTCTGTTACACTCAACATATATGACCCGATACACGCTCACGCTGACGACGCTGCTCGTCTTGGCGATCTCTCCCTTCCCCTCTCTAAGTCAGATGACGAGCTTTGACGACTGGAACCCCCACTGGTCGCCCGACGGCCGCAAGATCGTCTTCGTCTCCGACCGCGACGGCAACGCTGAAATCTATCTGCTTCAGCTCTTGCCCACGACCGAGCTCAAGCGGCTCACCGCCCACCGCGCTACCGATCTCGGCCCGCGCTGGTCTCCCGATGGCACAAAGATCGCGTTCTACTCGTCGCGCGACGGCAACTACGAAATCTATCTGATGAACGCCGATGGCTCCGACGTCACGCGCTTAACTCAGCACAGCGCTACGGATTGGGAGCCCAGCTGGACTCCCGACGGCAAGATCGTCTTTGAGTCGTTTCGCGATGGCTGGCCCGATCTCTATCTGCTCGATCCGTTGAGCTTTACGATTGAACGCTTGACCCAAGACCCGTGGCGCGAGGCCTTCCCCGCGTGGTCGCCTCGCGGGGATCGCATCGCATTCTCTTCGTATCGCGAAGGGAGCTGGGACCTCTACACCGTGCGCCCCAACGGCTTAATCCTCCATAAGCTCACCTCCGGCGACGGCATCTACTGGCGTCCGGCATGGTCGTATGAGGGGAGTCTGTTAGCATTGGAAGCGTTGCGCGGCGACGAGTCCGACATCGCCCAGATCAACGCCAGCGGGGAGGGGTGGCGCTGGCTGACGCGCGACCCTTTCAGAGATTCTTATCCGTCGTGGTCGCCCGATGGCAAGCGCCTGGTCTATGTGAGCCTGCGCCAAGGCCATCAGAGACTGGTGATCCTCAACGTCCTCCCGTAAAATAAGAGCCGTGACGAGCACTGAGTGGCTCGGCACCCTAACGAATCACTGATCACTCAGTTAGAAAGGTCTTTCATGCTCAAGGAACTCAAGTCCGTGATAGACGCGCATCAGCGTTTTGGGATTCTCTCGCACATCGGCCCGGAGGGCGATGCCATCGGCAGCGAGCTGGCCCTGGCGCTGATGCTCGAACAACTGCACAAAGAAGTCTGGGTCGCCAATCGCGATCTCGTCCCGCCTAGCTTGCGCTTCCTCCCTCGCTCTTCGGCCGTTGTCCATCCTACCCAAGTCCCCAGCGACGAGATCGAAGTCTGGTGTATCGTAGATTGCGGAGACTTAAGCCGCATTGGCGAAGACGCCCTCAAGCGCATCCGCGAGGGCCAAATTATTATTAATATTGACCATCACCATCGCGACAACCCGCGCTACGGGCAGATCAACTTCGTCAAAGAGGCCGCTTCGACCACGCAATTGCTCTACGAACTCGCTCAGTACTTAAAACTCAAGATCACGCGTGAGATCGCGATCTGCCTCTACACGGGGATCGTCGTGGATACCGATTCGTTCCGCAACTCCAACGTCACCAGCGAGGTGCTTCAGATCGCGGCTGAGCTGCTAAACTACGGGATCAACACTCGCGAGATCGCTATTGAGATCTACGAGCGCCGCGGCTTGGCCGAGCTGAAATTGCTGGGCTACGTCTTGCAGAACGCCCAGATGCACGACGGCGTCATCTGGAGCGTCATCCCCAGAGAGGCGTTCCGGCAGACGAACACGACGCTCAACGAGACGGAACGATTGGTCGAAGAGCTGCGCAGCGTCGAGGGGATCGAGATCGCGCTGCTCTTTAAAGAGCTAGAGAACGGCAAGATCAAAGTGAGTCTGCGCTCCAAGGGGCGGGCGGCGGTCAACGGGATCGCGCGGGCCTTTGGCGGGGGCGGCCACGAGCAAGCAGCCGGCTGTGTCATCCCCGGCGAGCTGCACGACGTGCAGGAGCGCGTGGTCGCCGAAGCCCACCGGTATCTCCATGCCCATCTATACACTCGCTGACGTTCGCGTCGCGCGCGAGACGGCCCTTACGCTGGGGACGTTCGATGGGCTGCATGTGGGGCATCGCGCGTTGCTGGAGCGCACGGTGCAGCGCGCGCGCGAGCGCCATCTGCAAAGCGTCGCGTTTGTCTTCAAAAGACCCCCCCAGAACTACGTGGGCCCTCCCAAGCCCCTCATTTTGCCCGTTGAGAAGAAGCTGCACACGATAGAAAGGCTTGTGGAGATCGTCGTAACGGTCGAATTTCCCGAAGTCAGCTTG
>JANWXV010000064.1 GCA_025057405.1 Candidatus Bipolaricaulota bacterium
TCTCTTTCAGCAGACGGCCTTTCTCTTGGCCAGCCTGACGGGGCATCTGGGCTTTGTGCTGGCCCCAAGCCTTGATCAGACCGAGCTGGAGGCGATCTCCCTGACCAAGCTCGATGATCAGAACGCCCTAGCTGTTTTGATTACTAATCTGGGCATTGTCGAATCGCGTCTCATCGCGACGGCGTTGCCCCCAGAGAGCTTGGCCAAGATCGCGCGGCTCCTGACGCGTCGGCTGCGCGGGCAGCGCCTGAGCGAACTGCGCCGCGAGAGCGCCCACGAGATCGAGGGCTGGAGCGATCCCGTCACTCAGGACGCTTTTCTGATCCTGCGCGAGCTATTGCGGCCCCAGCGCCTGCAACGCCAGCTCTACACCGAAGGGTTGCCCCAATTGCTCCGCACCGTCTTGACGTGGGAGTCGGCTCTCGACGAGGTGCGCCACCTGATGAGTCTGCTTGATGATGAGGTGCACTTCGCGGAGATCATCCGGGAGAGGCGTGCCGGGGTGGGGGGGATCAGCGCGCTCATCGGGGAAGAGAGCGGGCGGCGCGAGCTGGAGCGCTATAGCCTCATCTGTCTTGATTATGGCTACGGGGGCGCGCTCGGGCTTCTGGGCCCGATTCGCATGGATTATAGTCGTAGCATCTCGACGACTCAGTATATTGGCAACCGTCTGCGCGCGATCCTCTCGATCTCGCAGCACCAGACGCGCCGGACGGTCGAGGAGGTGCAGTAATTGTGTCTGAAGCGCAATCCCAACAAGAAGACCTCACGGGACAGAACGAGCTATTAAGAGCCAAAGAACAACAGATTAAAGAGCTTACGGAGCGCTTGCAGCGGTTGCAAGCAGACTTTGATAATTACCGCAAGCGCATCGCTCGTGAGCAAGAAGAACTCTTTCGCCGATTAGAAGATCAGTTAATCTTAGAAGTCTTGCCGTTGTATGACAACATGGAGCGGGCGTTTCGCAGCTTCAATAAGAACCAAGATCGCGAGTCGTTCGTCGAGGGGATGGAGCGGATCTTCGCACAGTTTCACGCGTTCTTAGAGGGTCGTGGGGTGCGCCCCATCGCGGCGCTAGGGGAACTCTACGATCCAGCGCTCCACGAGGCGCTGATCACGGTAGAAGTTGCTGACGACAGCGGCGGCAAGGTCTTAGAAGAGTTCGAGCGCGGCTATCTGCGCGCTGGACGGCTCTTGAAACCAAGCAAAGTCAAGGTGAGCAAACGGCAACCATAAAAGCAACGCGAAGGAGGAAGACTCATGCCGAAAGAGAGAATTGTGGGAATCGATTTGGGGACAACAAAATCAGCGATTGCCCTGATAGAGGGCGGCAAACCAGAAGTCATCACCAACGCTGAGGGAGAGCGCATCACGCCCTCCGTCGTTGCCTTTACAGACCAGGGCGAGCGCTTGGTCGGCACGCTGGCCAAGCGCCAAGCGATCGTCAACCCTGAACGAACGGTGCTGGAGATCAAGCGCAAGATGGGCACCGACGAGCGCGTGCGCATTCAGCTCCCCAACGGCACTAAAGAGTACACCCCCGAAGAGATCTCGGCGATGATCTTGCAAAAACTCAAAAAAGACGCCGAAGACAAATTGGGCTTCAAGCTCAATAAAGCCGTGATCACCGTGCCGGCGTATTTCAATCAGCAGCAGCGTCAGGCGACCAAAGACGCCGGGAAGATCGCGGGCTTTGACGTCGAGAGGATCATCAACGAGCCGACGGCGGCCTCGTTGGCGTATGGGCTAGACAAAGACAAGAACGAGACGATCTTGGTCTATGATCTCGGCGGCGGGACGTTTGATGTGACGATCTTGGAGATCGGCGATGGCGTCTTTGAAGTCAAGGCGACTTCGGGCGACACGTATCTGGGGGGCAAAGACTTCGATCAGCGCATTATAGATTGGCTGATTCAAGAGTTCAAGGACGAGACGGGGATTGACGTTCGCAAAGACCTGGCCGCGTTGCAGAGGCTGAAAGAAGCCGCAGAGAACGCCAAGAAAGAGCTGTCGTTCAAGACCGAGACGCTGATCAGTTTGCCGTATTTAGCGGCTGACGCGCGCGGGCCTAAGCATCTTGAGAGACGGCTGACGCGCGCCAAGTTCCAAGCGCTCACCGACGATCTCGTAGATCGCTCGATGAAGATCGTTGACCAAGCGCTGCGCGATGCGAAGCTCTCGCCCAAAGAGATTCAGCAAGTCGTCATGGTGGGGGGGAGCACGCGGATGCCGCGCGTCCAGGAGCGGGTCGCCGATCTCTTCGGATCGGCCAAGATGAACAAAGAGATCAATCCCGACGAAGTCGTGGCGATGGGCGCGGCGATCCAAGCGGGGGTCTTGGCCGGCGAAGTTGACCAGATCGTCCTTCTGGACGTGACCCCCCTGACGCTCTCGATTGAGACCCTGGGGGGGATCGCTACCCCCATTATCGAGCGCAACACGACGATCCCCGTCGAGCGCACCAAGACGTTCACCACGGCCGAAGACGGCCAGACCCAAGTGGATATTCACATCGTGCAAGGGGAGCGCAAGTTGGCCCAAGACAACAAATCTCTCGGGCGCTTTCAGCTCACGGGAATCCCCCCAGCGCCGCGCGGCGTGCCTCAGATCGACGTTACTTTCAGCATTGATGTAGATGGCATTCTGCATGTAACGGCCAAGGACAAAGCAACCAGCCGATCGGCCAGCATCGTCATCAAAGAGCCGTCGCGCCTCAGCGAAGACGAGCTGAAACGCATGAGAGAAGAGGCCGAGCGCTATGCCGAAGAGGACCGCAAGCGCGTCGAAGAGATCGAGACGCGCAATCGCGCTGATCAGCTTGTCTATGCGACCGAAAAAGCCTTGCGCGAGCACGGCGAGAGAGTGAGCGCGGCGACCCGCGAGCGCCTCCACAGCAAAGCGAACGCTCTGAAAGAGAAGCTCAAGACCAATGCCCCCATCGCGGAAATCCGTCAACTGATGAAAGAGTTAGAAGAGTCAAGCTTAGAGCTGGGTCGAGAGATCTATCAGGCAGCGGGGCCACAGGCTTCCGGCGGCCGCAGCGAGAAATCTTCCCAGAAGGGCGACTACATTGACGCCGAGTACGAGAAGAAAGACGACGACCGATAACAGAACCGAGAAGAGTTGAGAAGAGAGTAAAGAGTAAGGAGACGGCGTGGCCAAGAAGGACTATTACACGGTGCTGGGGGTAGCCCGGAATGCCTCCCAAGAGGAGATCAAGAAAGCGTTCCGCCAGCTAGCCAAGAAGTACCATCCCGACAAGGGCGGCGACGCGGAGAAGTTCAAGGAGATCGCCGAGGCTTATGAAGTCCTCAGCGATCCAGAAAAGCGCGCGCAGTACGATCACTTTGGCCACGTGGGTCCAGAGCAGCGCTTCGATTTCGATCTGCGGGATTTTCGCCGTGCTCGTGAGGCGTTCGAAGAGTTTGGGTTCGGCTCTGCTTGGGAAGATATCTTCGATGCGTTCTTTGGCGAGGGGTTGCGCACGCGCCAGACGCGCGAGCGTCGCCGCAGCCGTGCCCAACGAGGGGAAGACTTAGAATATCGGCTACGCATCAACTTAGAAGATGCAGCGCTGGGGACGCAGATGAAGCTGACGGTGCCTCGTCAGGCCCTCTGCACCGAGTGTGACGGCAAGGGCATGGCTCCCGGCTCCGGGCGTGTTCGCTGCGAAGTCTGTGGCGGGCGGGGCGAACTCCAATACCGTCAACAGACGCTCTTAGGGAGCTTTGTGAACATTCGCACGTGCGAGCGCTGTCGGGGGACGGGGGAACTCATCGAAAGACCCTGTCCCCGTTGTCACGGCACGGGCCGGGTGAAGACCGAGAGCCAGCTCTCGGTGAAGATTCCTCCGGGGGTGGAGACCGGCTCGCGGTTGCGTCTGGCTGGGGAGGGGAACGCCGGGACGGAGGGTGGCCCGCCGGGGGATCTCTATATCGTCGTTGAAGTTCGTCCCCATCCGATCTTTCAGCGTCGGGGCGATGACATCTATGTCGAACTGCCCATCAGATTCACGCAAGCCGCGCTGGGCGCAAAAGTGAAGGTCCCCACGCTGAACGGTGAAGAGACTTTAGAGATTCCAGCGGGCACTCAAGCTGGGGAGACCTTTCGGCTGCGGGGGAAGGGGATCCCACGGTTACAGGGCTGGGGCAAGGGCGATCAGTATGTTGTTGTGAAGATAGAAGTGCCCAAGAGCTTGAGCAAGCAGGCGCAAGAGCTGTTGCGACAACTGGACGAAGAGCTTCAGTGATTTGACACCTTGGTCAGCAGCCTATAAAGTAGGGGCGGGGTTTACCTCGCCCTAATTTAAATTTATGCAGCTCGATCTCAGTTCGTTGACGTTGGCTCTCGGCGCGGGGGTCGTGGCGTTTCTCAACCCGTGTGGATTTGTGCTCCTGCCTTCGTATGTAGCCCATTATTTAGGGAGTCGAGAATCGGGGCCTCGGTCTTGGTGGGCGCAGGGGCGACGGGGGTTGCTCGTTGGTCTCACGGTGAGCGCGGGCTTCTTCACGGTCTTTATCGCGGTAGGGACAATCATCGCGCTCTTGGGAACTGCGGTGGGGGAGTATCTTCCTTGGGCAGCCGTTGCAGTTGGCGTCGGGCTAATTCTTTTGGGTGTGCGAACGCTCATCGGCCAAAACCCTGTAGTCTCGGTGTCATGGGCGGGGCGTCTCACCGCGGACCATAGAGAATCTTCGTTGGGGTTCTATTATCTCTACGGGATCAGCTATGCGCTTGCGTCGAGCGGGTGCAC
>JANWXV010000065.1 GCA_025057405.1 Candidatus Bipolaricaulota bacterium
TCTCCAGCCCTGCTAGCTCGCGCACCTTGGCTTTAATCTCTTTGATCGCTTTCTGAGCCGCCTCGTGAATGCGCACCCCATAGAGCGCAAAGAGCGAGAGCTTGATCACGATGCGATCTTTCTCTTTGAGGACTTCCACGCCGTCGCCCTTGACGGCGCGCGCCAGCGTGCTGAAGAAGTTCGAGCCTTCGCGGACTTGCTTGGGAGTGCGCAACCCCTCTTGCTCGCTGATCACCTTTGCACAGATCTGCGAGATCGCTTTCTCGGAGATGAAGATCTCGCCCAGCTCGCTGCTGATCTTTCTCAATTCAGCCATAGTCTCATTCTATCAGATTCTGTCCGGTCATCTCTTTCGGTTGAGCGAGGCCCATCAGCACCAGCATCGTCGGGGCGATATCGCCCAACTTCCCGCCCGACTTCAAAGTTATAGCACGCGGCCCGACGTAAATCAAGGGGCCCGGACTGTGCGTGTGCGCCGTGTGCGGGCGCCCCGCTTCATCTCTCATCCTATCAGCGTTGCCGTGATCAGCGGTGATCACGAGTTCGCCGTTGACAGAACGAGTCGCCTCTACGATCTGTCCTAAACAGTCGTCTACGGCTTCGACGGCCCTCACAGCCGCTTCAAAAATCCCGGTGTGGCCCACCATGTCGGGGTTGGCATAGTTGATCAGAATAAAATCATAGCGACGAGTCAGAATCTGTTTGATAGTTTCTTGAGTGACTTCGTAAGCCGACATCTCTGGTTTTAAATCATACGTAGCGACCTTGGGAGAGGGGATGAGAATGCGCTCTTCGCTGGGGAAGGGGGTCTCGCGCCCGTTGTTGAAAAAATACGTGACGTGCGCGTACTTTTCGGTCTCGGCGATGCGCAGCTGCGTCAGCCCAACATCGCTGAGCACCTCGCCGAAGATGTTCTGTAGCGGTTCTTCGTTGGGGAAGGCCGCGGGCAGCGTAGAGCGTTCGTCGTAGGGGGTCAGGGTGACGAACTCGATCTGGGGGCGCGCGAGACGCTGGAAGTGAGCGAAGTCTTCTTCGGTGAAGGCGCGGGTGAGCTGGCGGGCGCGGTCGGCGCGAAAGTTAAAGAAGATTAGAGCGTCGTTGTCCCGGATCGTCCCTTCGGGATCTAAGATGATCGGCTCGACGAACTCGTCGGTCTGGCCGCGCGCGTAGGCGCGGCGCAGGGCTTCTGAGGGAGGGCCAGAGTCCAAGAGACCTTCAGCGCAGCAGAGCGCTCGATAGGCCCGCTCGGTGCGCTCCCACCGGTTGTCGCGATCCATCGCCCAGTAGCGCCCGACGAGCGTAGCAATCGTGCCCAGCCCGCGCTGCTCGCAGAACGCCTCTAGCTTTTGCAGATACTCCGCCCCTGACGTGGGCGGGGTATCGCGCCCGTCCAGAAAAGCGTGAATATACAGACGATAGACGTGCTCGCGCTGAGCGAGTTCTATCAGGGCCAAGAGATGCTCAAACAAGCTGTGCACGCCGCCGTCGCTGACCAAGCCGATCAGATGCAGTCGGCTCTCTTGCTCGTGGGCGTGGAGGATGGCTCGCAAGAGCGCGGGATTTCTGAAGAAGCTTCCGTCATGGATAGCTTGGGTGATGCGCGTGGAGGTCTGCAAGACGACGCGGCCTGCGCCGAGATTCTGATGACCCACTTCGGAGTTGCCGAACTGCCCTTCGGGCAGTCCTACGGCCAAACCGTCGGTGCGCACGAGCGTATGCGGGCAGTCGCGCCAGTAGCGCGCGAAGTTCGGCGTGCGGGCTGCCGCAATGGCGTTCCATCGAGTCTCTTCGCGCATCCCCCAGCCGTCTAAGACGACGAGCACATACGGGCGTTTGGGCATAATTTATTATAGAGTCTCAAGACGAGCAGGTGCAAGCTTGTCTGTCGAGTCCGCAGCGATTACAATCAATAAACTATGCGCATTGTTCTTCAGCGCGTTTTGGAAGCTTCCGTCGAAGCAGAGGGCCAGATCGCGGGCCGGATCGGCCCCGGCTTGCTGATCTTCTTGGGGATCGCCAAGGGGGATACCGAGCACGACGTGACGTTCTTGGCGGATCGTGTGCTGGGGCTGCGCATCTTTGAAGACGAAGCCGGAAAGATGAATCTCTCGGTCAAGGACGTGAACGGCGAGCTGTTAGTCGTCTCGCAGTTTACGCTCTACGGCAGCACGCTGAAGGGGCGTCGTCCGGGTTTTGATGCCGCGGCGCCGCCCGATCAAGCGCGCGTGCTCTACGAGCTGTTCTTACAAGAGCTGCGGCGCAGCGGCTTGAAGACAGAGTCGGGAATCTTCGGCGCACGGATGAGGGTCTCTTTAATCAACAACGGCCCCGTCACGTTTATCTTAGAGAGCGAGCCGGTTGCGAAAGCGTCTTCTACTTGATAAGATTGCATCACGGAAGGCACGGAATCGTCACGGAAAACCCCGGCGTTTTCCGTGATTTTCTCTATTCTCCCGTGATTTCCGTGATTCCAAGACTTGAAGGGAGCTGTCACTATGGGTCAGGGACAACCCAAATACAGAAGATCGAGTTCGCAAAAGCGCATGCATCGCGAAGCGAGTTATAAGTTTACTCCGGTGACGATCGTCGAGTGCCCGCGGTGTCACGAGCCGAAGATCCCTCATCGCGTCTGCCTCCATTGCGGCTACTATCGCGATATGGAGGTCATCGCGATGAAGGAGCCGGAGACAAAGTAAAGAGTCTATGCCGCGCGTGGCGCGCCCTAAGTTGGTGCGAGACAAGATCCCCGAACTCTTGATGCGAGCGGGCCAACGCCCGATCTTTCACCGAGCAAGGGGAGACGAACTCCAAGCCTTCGCCGACAAAAAAATCTTAGAAGAAGCCAGAGAATTCGCTCGATCTGCCCAGATCGAAGACAAGATCGAAGAGCTGATAGATCTGTTGGAGATCGTCTATTTTCGGCTTCAGCTTGAGGGGATCTCCGTTCAGGAGGCTCACGATCGGATGGCGCGCAAGCGCCGGGAGCGCGGGGGCTTTGAGGGCGGAGTCGTCTTACAATCAGTGAAAGCGCTCTAGTTGACAGAAGACCCCGTATTGCAGTACACTTTTAGGGCAAGTTGTGGGGGCCGTTAGCTCAGTGGTAGAGCATCTGCCTTTTAAGCAGAGGGTCGGAGGTTCGATCCCTCCACGGCCTACCAGAGCGGCGAAACACAATCTCAGAAGCACGGTGCGCTATGGCGACAGCACAGCACGACGGGCTGATCCAAAAAGCCAAGAAGCTCGAAGAGCAAGCCTTGCGAGAATTAAAGGCGCTTTCGAGCGCTCAGCACTGCGAAGAGTTTCGCGTCAAGTACCTGAGCCGCAAGGGGCAGCTCGCCCAACTCTTAGATGAACTCAAGGCGCTTGCCCCAGAACGCAGGGTGGAGGCTGGACGCACCCTCAACGCGCTCAAAGAGACGTTGACCGCTGAGCTGGAGCAACGCGTGGCCGAGTTTGCCCATCGAGAACGAGAAGCCCGCCTGCGCGCCGAAGCCCTTGACGTCACCCTGCCCGGACGCCGCCAAAAACCCGGCAGCCTGCACCTGATTACCCAAGTCACCAAGGAACTCGAAGATATCTTCGTGCGCCTAGGCTTTGAAGTGGTCACGGGGCCAGAGATCGAGACAGATTATTATAATTTTGAAGCGCTCAACATCCCCAAAGATCATCCGGCCCGCGACGACTGGGACTCGTTCTACATTGACGGCTTTGAGGATCTGCTCCTGCGCACCCATACGTCGCCGGTGCAGATTCGCGTCATGCAACAGCGTCGGCCCCCGGTCAAAGTCGTCTGCTCCGGCAAGTGCTTCCGCCGCGACGCTACCGATGCTACCCACTCCCCGGTCTTCCACCAGATCGAGATGCTCTGGGTGGACAAGGGGATCAATTTTGCCCATCTGAAGGGCACGATTCTCGCGTTCGTCGAGGAGTTCTACGGCAAGGGCTTCGAGGCGCGCTTCGTCGGGGACTACTTCCCGTTCACCGAGCCGAGCATCCAAGTCCACGTGCGGCGCAAGGGCACCGAAAAATGGCTTGAGATTCTCGGAGCGGGCATGGTCGATCCGGCCGTCTTGCAAGAAGTGGACTACGATCCCGAAGAATATACGGGCTTTGCGTTTGGACTTGGCGTTGAACGCATGGCTATGCTAAAATACGGCGTGGACGATATCCGAACGTTCTACCAGAACGACATGCGCTTCCTAGAAGCGTTTTAAACTTACGAAGGAGGGACTCCACACCACAGGGCAGAGATGCACGAAGAGACCGAAGAGATCCCGCCACCATCTAGCGAGCATTGGGTGCCTCAGAACTTCGGTGGGCTGCCACCGGAGTTCTCTCGTTTTGCCACCGCCAAAGCGGTCATTCTCCCCGTCCCGTATGATCTCACGACGTCGTATCTGCCCGGCACGCGCCGCGGCCCCCACGCGCTCTTAGAAGCTTCGACTCACTTAGAACTCTACGACGAAGAGCTGCGACGTGAAGTCTATCAGATGGGGATTCACACGCTCCCGCCCTTGGAGCCATCAGCCGCCAATCCTGAAGAGACGATCCAGCGAGTCGAAAAAGTCATCGCGTGGGTGCTGGCGCACGAGAAATTTCCCGTGATGCTGGGAGGGGAGCACTCGCTGACGCTGGCCCCGGTGCGCGCGCTCCAGAAGAAATTCAGAAGATTTTCGGTCTTGCAGCTGGATGCTCACGCCGATCTGCGCGAGAGCTTTCAG
>JANWXV010000066.1 GCA_025057405.1 Candidatus Bipolaricaulota bacterium
GACGTATTATGCCGCAAAGAATCTTCGGGCGCAAGTTTGCCGACGAGGCTGTTGTTACAGTAAGATAAAACCGCTATGGAGCATCTGGTAGAGAGACTGGCTCAGATGCTGTTAGAGGCGCGCTACGCTATAGCGCTGACGGGAGCGGGCGTCAGCACCGATTCGGGAATTCCAGATTTTCGCAGCCCCAGCTCTGGACTTTGGGCACAAGTCAATCCGATGCAAGTAGCCTCGATAGAGGGCTTTTACAGTGACCCCAAGCGCTTTTACGAGTTCTGGCGCTTGCGCTTCGCCAAGCTCTCTAGTGCCGTCCCCAATATCACTCATAGGCTGTTGGCCGAGCTAGAAGAACGTCGCGTCATTCACGCGGTGATCACGCAGAACATTGACGATCTCCATCGCAAGGCCGGCTCGCAGCGCGTCTTGGAAGTTCACGGCAATTTCACGCGCGGACTCTGCACCGGCTGCCGAAGGCTTCACCGCATCGAAGAGGTCTTTGCGAGGGTGGAGCGCTCTGGCATCCCCCTGTGCGACGCCTGCGGTCAGCTGCTTAAACCCGATGTCGTGCTCTTTGGGGAATGGCTTCCCCCGGCCTTTGAAGAAGCCCTCTCTGAAGTAGAGCGCAGCGATCTCTTGTGGGTGTTGGGGACATCGCTGGAGGTCTATCCGGTGGCGGGGCTGGTTCCGCGAGCCAAGCACCAAGGAGCTACAATCATCATCGTCAATCGCGAGCGGACGCCCTTCGATGAGATCGCCGATCTGTGTATTCACAGCGATCTGGCCCCGGTGATGGCCCACGTGCGCTCGCTGCTTACAAAAAAATAAGGGGCGAACGAGCGTTCGCCCCTACTCTCTTACTTCTGTTTAATAGTCGTCGAGATAATGCTCCAGCTCCCACGGGGTGACCGCCAAGCGGTACTCTTGAATCTCTTCTTCTTTGGCTTCGATGTACTTGTCCAAGACGTGCTGGCCCAGCGCCGACTTAATGACTTCGTCGCTCTGGAGCGCGTTGAGCGCTTCGTCTAGGCTCCCCGGCAGGCTGCCGATGCCGCGCTCTTGGCGCTGCTCGCGCGTCAAGTGATAGATATTCTCTTCGACGGGGTCTGGGGCTTTCAGTTTGCGCTTGATGCCGTCTAGGCCCGCTGCAAGAATCGCCGCATAAGCCAAATACGGATTGCACGAGGGATCGGGGCTGCGCAGCTCGATGCGCGTCGAGACTTCGGGGGTATTGCTCGCCGGAACTCGGATGAGCGCCGAGCGATTGATGCGCGCCCAGCTAATATTCACCGGCGCTTCGTAGCCCGGTACCAAGCGCTTATAAGAATTCACCAAGGGATTGGCCAGCGCGGTGATCGCCCCAATGTGCTCGATGATCCCCGCCAAGAAGTGGCGCGCCGTCTCGCTGAGATTATAGCTATCTTTGGGATCGTAGAAGAGATTCTTGCCCCCTTTGAAGAGCGAGATGTGCGTGTGCATCCCGCTGCCGTTGATCTTAGCAATCGGCTTGGGCATGAACGTCGCGTGCAGGCCGTGCAGCATGGCGATCGTCTTGACGACGAATCTGAACGTCACGATGTTGTCAGCCGTCTTGAGGACATCAGCGTAGCGAAAGTCAATCTCGTGCTGGCTGTGAGCGACCTCGTGATGGGCCGCTTCGACTTCGAAGCCCATCTTCTCCAAAGCGACGACGATCTCAGCGCGGGTCTCCTCGCCCTGGTCGAGGGGGTTGAGATCGAAGTAGCCGCCGCGGTCGTGCAGCTCAATAGACGGCTCGCCGTTGCGACGAAAGAGAAAGAACTCGGCTTCCGCGCCGGCGTACATCGTATAGCCCAGCTTGGCGGCTTCTGCCACGGCGCGCCGCAGGACGTAGCGGGGATCGCCCTCGAAGGGCTTTCCATTGGGCAGCAGCACATCACAGATGATGCGAGCGGTCTTGGCGTGGCCGCTCTCCAGCGTCCACGGGTAGATCGCAAACGTCGTGGGATCGGCTTGCAAGTACATATCCGACTCGGAGATGCGCATAAAACCCTCGATCGAAGAGCCATCGAACGCGATCCCCTTGTTAAGAACTTCTGGCAGTTTCGCCGCGGGGATCTCGACGTTCTTGGGGATGCCGAAGATATCCGTGAACTGCAGCCGGATGAAGTTTATCCCCTCGTCCTTGACGGTTTTGAGAACCTTCTCGTGGTCTTTGTGGCTCATAGGAGGTCACCTCGGGTAAAAGTTGCGCCCTTTATAGCACAAAAATCTCTATTTGTCAAGTAATTCTTCGATAAATAGCATATAAATATAAATAATAGCTATAATAAACAGTCTATGACAAAAAAATATACTATAAAAAATAATCAATTGATTATTTCTATGTGAGGCGATGAGAGGAGCAAACTCGTTACCAATTGACATCGGAGTCCTCTTTGCTATAATGAACTTAAATCGTAATTGATTCGTACTTGCTAACAACTACGCTATGCCTGGGGGGACATGAACAATGCCTATGCAGACGGTGCAGGTGCGGCTCACCAAGGAGCAGCTCAAGCTCATCGACGAAAGAGTCAAGCGGGGCGAGTATCCTAACCGTTCAGAAGCGATCCGGGACTATGTGCGCAAGGCGGAGTTTCTGGAACTCTTTAGCCGATTTTGGGAAATCACCAGCCAAAAACCCTTCACGATGAGCGAGCTGGAACAAGCTCGTGCCAGGGTCTGGCAGAAGAAGTTTGCTTCTCGGCCACGAGCCCGTAAAGCTCCGTGATTTTGCAAGGGCCAGGGCATCCTAGCCCTACGACCCTTTTCACATGAAAATCCTGCTTGATACGAGCGTCCTGCTTCCAGGATTTCGCTACCCGGGCCTAGAAAAGAAGCTGATCGGCAGGCTCCTCGCTGAAAGAATAACACCAGTGATCACAGACTACATCGTTGAAGAGCTGGGCGAGAACATCCGCGAGCACTACACCGAGCAAGAGAAGGCCATTGCTCTGGATTTACTTCTTGAGCTGTTGAAGCTGGGTGTGCTGGAAGTGAAAGTATGGGAGCACTATAGCGAGAACATTAATGAAGCCTCTCAGTATGTTCCAGAGAAAGATACCCCTATCTTGGCTGCAATCATGTTGCCTGATATTGACCTGTTCATCACCAAAGACGAAAAACACTTCACCAAAAATCAAAAGCTCCGAAATACCCCATGGCAAGCCAAGATCAAGCACATAAACGAGTATCTAGCTGAATCCTAAGATAGAAGTCCCCAGTAACGATCCCTTGGCACAGCGACCAAGACCATTTGCAAATTTGGGCCGAATCAGCTAAATTAAAGCTATGGCTGGTCACTCGAAATGGGCCAATATTAAGTATCGCAAAGAGCGACAAGACGCGGCCAAGATGAAGATCTTCTCCAAGCTCGCCAAGGAGATCACCTTGGCAGCGAAGGCCGGGTCCCCCAATCCCGAGCAGAACATCGCGTTAGCCAACGCGATTGAGCGAGCGCGCGCGGCCAACGTCCCTAAAGAGAACATTGAGCGCGCGATCAAGCGCGCAACGGGCGAACTCCCCGGCACGCAGTACGAAGAGATCTTCTACGAGGGCTATGGCCCCTATGGCGTGGCCGTTATGGTGCGCGTGGTGACAGATAACCGAAACCGAGCCGTCTCAGAGATCCGGCGCATCTTTGAGCAGTACGGCGGCAACTTGGGCGGCTCGGTCGCGTGGCTCTTCACCCGGCGCGGCGTGATCACGCTCGACAAGAAGAAGATCGCCCAAGAGCGCGATGAGCTTCTGATGAACGTGATTGACTTGGGCGTGGAAGACCTGCAGGAGAAAGACGGCGAGATCGAACTCTATTGCGAGCCTGCTCAATTGAAGGCCGTGCGCGAGGCCCTGGAGCGCCAGGCCGTCCCCATCGAGCGTGCCGAGACCCAGCTCGTTCCCCAAAACACCGTGCGGCTTGTGGGAGCAGAGGCCGAAAAGTTTCTCAAATTTATGAGCGCGCTCGATGACCAAGAGGACGTCCAAGACGTTTATGCGAACTTTGACATCCCCGAGGACGTGATGGATCGGCTCAGTTAATCTTTAGGGAAAGGGGGCGATCGGTGTGTTCAGATGGTGGGTGTTCGTGTTGGTCGTGGCGGTGGGGGGGACGGCTTCAAGCTCCGCGGCTCTGGCGCAGACGGTGGGAGTGGGGGTCAAAATCCCGATGGAGTTGAGCGACTTTCATCCGGGGCGCTTGACGGATAATCTAGAAATCTTCGGTCAGGCAGCGCTGGGGCCGCTCGCTCTAGAAGCGGGAGTGCTCGTGCCGTTCTCACCGTTGGTGGTGGGAGCGGCATTGAAGTTCTCGTTCTTTCAGATAAGCTATCACTCGGACGAGGGGGAGCTGCTCTTGGAGATTCCCTTCTTTATTGGCGGAGGCGGGGTGCTCATCTCGTTTGGGGAGCTTTCTTTCACAACGTACCTGGTCAAAGCGGGGATGGAGTGGCGCTTAGTGGGGGTTCCGCTGCGTGCCTTTGTAGAAGGGGGCTGGCAATCTCTGATCTTGGGATTGCAGGGAACGGGCGGGCCTTTTCTGAGTCTTGGGCTTCGGTGGGACCTGTGAAGAGCGTCATCGCCGTCTGTGTGTGCTTAGCATGCGTCTCGCTCTCTGCGAACGCCCAGCCGTTGGGGATGGGGATCAAAGTCCC
>JANWXV010000067.1 GCA_025057405.1 Candidatus Bipolaricaulota bacterium
CGAGAACAGGTGCGCTCGTCAACGGAGCGAATGGCTTCACTGAAAGCGTTACTAAGAATCAAACACAGTGTGTGTATTCTTTAAGCTAACACGCGCTCATAGACAAGCCTTGACAAAAAGACGGTTTTAGAGTATGTTACTCATAGAGTAACAATGCCCATACGCGGTTGGAGGCACAAGGGGCTTCGAGAACTATTTGAAACGGGCAAGACCGCGAAAATAGCTCGACGCCATCACAAAGTTGTCATGATGATCTTAGACTTGCTCGACAACATTCACAGCATCAAGGACTGCGTAGGGGTCAAAGACTTCCACGAACTTAAAGGCGATCGTGCTGGGACATACGCGATGCGCGTGAGCAGAAACTATCGCATTACGTTTCGCTGGGATGGCCACGATGTCTATGACGTTGACTTCGAGGACTATCACTGAAGGGGGGAGCATAGACTATGAGAAGGAAGCGAATTCCGACGTCGCCTGGCGTGATCCTGCGAGAGCTGTATTTAGCCCCGCGCGGCATCAGCGTCACAGACTTTGCTAAGGCGGTGGGATGCAGTCGAAAACACATGAGCCAGATCATTCACGGCAAGGCGCGCATTGAAGCATCTCTAGCCATGCGCATCGGGGCGGTGCTGGGAACGAGTGCTGAGCTGTGGCTAAACTTACAGAACAAACTTGATTTGTATCAAGCCGAGCGGGAATTGAAGAAATGGAAGCCCCAAGAGGTTTTCCATGCGAGGTAACCAGCTATCGTGAACCCAGCAATGACCCAACGCGCTCTGGCGCAAGAACAGATCTTTCGCACCTGGTGGCCCTTAGCAGCGAGCTGGATGCTCATGGGTCTGGAACTCCCTGCGCTGAGCGCCGTCGTCGCCCGACTCGCCCACCCCGAAATCCATCTAGCTGCCTACGGCGGCGTCGTCTTCCCCATCGCGCTCATCATCGAGTCGCCGATTATTATGCTCTTGGCCGCTTCTACAGCCCTCAGCCGGGATTGGGCAAGCTATCTTAAAATCCGACGCTTTATGATGATCGCCGGCGCGGGGCTTACGCTCTTGCATGTCGCGCTGGCCTTCACCCCTCTCTACGATCTCGTCTTGGTGCGCCTGCTCAATCCCCCACCAGAGATCATCGAGCCGGCGCGTCTGGGGCTGATGCTCATGCTCCCCTGGACGTGGGCCATCGCCTATCGTCGGTTTCATCAAGGCGTGCTCATCCGCGCCGGACAGTCGAACGCCGTCGGGCTGGGAACTGTGGTGCGTCTGAGCGCTAATATTCTTGTCTTAGCTGTCGGCTACAGTCTCCAGACGCTGCCCGGCATCGTTGTTGCCACCAGCGCCGTCTCGGCCGGGGTTCTCAGCGAAGCGCTCTATGTGGGCTGGCGCGTGCGCCCAGCTCTAGAAGCGCTCAAGAGAGCGCCAGCGTTGGCAGAGTCTTTAACGTGGCGCGCCTTTGCGCATTTCTATCTGCCCTTGGTCATGACGTCGCTCTTGACGCTGCTGGCGCTGCCGTTGGGGAGCGCGGGCATGAGCCGGATGCCCCAAGCCCTCGCTTCGCTCGCTATCTGGCCGGCTCTCTCTGGGATACTCTTTCTGCTGCGCAGCGTCGGGATCGCCTATACCGAAGTTGTCGTGGCGCTGTTAGAGCACCCCAGAGCCGTCGAGAGCCTGCGACGGTTTGCTTATAAAATTGCTGCGGTGACGACTCTTGTCCCGTTGCTCGTGGCGGTCACGCCGCTGGGAGAGCTGTGGTTTGCACAGGTTTCGGGGCTACCGGCGGGGCTGGCGACTCTGGCTCAAACGGCGCTGGGGTTGGGCTTTCTCGTGCCGGGCTTCACAGTTTTGCAGAGCTTCTTTCAGGGGACGCTGATGCACGACCGGCGCACGCGGGGAATCACTGAGGCTGTAGCGCTCTCGCTCTTGACGAGCGCGCTCATACTGAGCGTGGGAGTCGTGTGGGGTGGGCTGGCGGGCGTCTATGTCGCCCAGATAGCGTTTGTGATCGGGGCTGCTGTGCAGACGCTCTGGCTATGGAGGGGAAGCCGATCGGCGCTGCGGACGCTGGAGCAGCGCGAGCGCTCTCAGACACGCGCTGTAGCGTCTGAACTCGTTTGCTGATCGTGCTCGGGTTTTTATTGGTGGTGCTCTCGTGGGTTCGCGGGCGTTAGGATCGTCTGAAAGACCCCGAAGAGCACAACAGTTCCTCCGACGATCTGCATCGGGGTAATCGGCTCCCCCAAGAAGAGAAACGCCAGTGCAAATGTCAGCACGGGGACTAAGTTATTAAAGACCGCCGTGCGCGCTGCCCCCAAGCGCTGCACCCCCCAAGACCAGATCAGATACGCCAGCGCTATCGAAATCAGACCCGCATAGAAGATAACTCCCCACGCTTCGAGAGAGAGCATCCTCCAATCTTGGTGATGCACCTCCCAAGAGGCGAAGGCCCACAACCCCGGCACCCCTAAGAGCAAGCCCAGCGCCGAGATCCGCAAGGGCGAGTATCGCTCTAGAACGCTCTTCTGCAAGACGGTGTACCCCGCCCAGCAGAGCGCTGCTAGCAGCGTGAGCGCATTCCCCAAGAGAGGGTCCTTCGCCAATATCTGATGGTTCTGATCGCGCGCCGGCGTTCCCAGCGTCACCAGCACGATCCCGGCGAACGCGATCACGATCCCCAGCCACGTCCTCGCCGTGATCGTCTCCCAGCGCAGCAGCACCGCTAAGAGGGCTGCCCACAGGGGGATGGTGCCAATCAAGAGCGAGGAGACCCCCGAGGTCGTCAAGTCCAAGCCCGTGACGAAGAGCGCTTGATAGAGGGCATTGCCCAACAGCCCCAAGAGCAAAAATCTCCCCCAATCCCTGAGAGGCATTTTCAGTCTGTCACGCTCGCGCCACGCCCAGAGCGCCCCCAGCACCAGCGCAGCGACGGTCATGCGCACGGCATTGAACGCCAGCGGGGAAAGCTCCCGAAAGACCCACTTCATCAAGATAAAATTCGTGCCCCAGATACAAACGACTAAAAGCAACGACAATTCTATGACCCAATTCGAACGCACTTTTGAATTATACCATCCCGATCTTGCCGGTTGCACAAAGACCGACTCTAAGCTAAACTCAGCGGTGCTATGGTGCCCTTGGAAGAACAGCTCAAACGGCTCAAGCGTCGCGCTGTGGATATTATCCCTGAGTCGGATCTGATCAAAAAGCTGGAGCGCGCGCTGCGCACTCAAAAGCCCTTGAGGGTCAAGCTCGGCGTTGACCCCACCAGCCCGGATATTCATATTGCGATTGGGGTCGTCTTGCAGAAGCTGCGCGACTTCCAAGATTGTGGCCACACGGCTGTCTTGATCGTCGGGGATTTTACGGCGCGCATCGGCGATCCCTCCGGGCGCAGCGCCCAGCGCAAGATGCTCTCTAAAGCCGAGATCGAAGAGAATATGCAACGCTACCAAGAACAAGCTCTTAAAATTCTCGACCCCCATCGTTTGGAGGTGCGCTATAACTCCGAATGGCTGGAGGGAATGAGCTTTGACAAGCTCCTCGAGCTAGCCTCTAAGTACACCGTTGCGGCGATGCTGGAGCGTGAAGACTTCGCCAAGCGCTTTCAAGCGAACGTGCCCATCAGCCTTGTCGAATTTCTCTATCCCCTCGCGCAGGCGTATGACTCGGTAGCGATTCAGGCCGACGTCGAGCTGGGCGGCGAAGACCAGCGCTTCAATCTCTTGATCGGACGCGCCATTCAGGAGCGCTACGGCCAAGAGCCTCAAGTCTGTTTTATCGCCGCGCCAGTCTTAGAGGGCATAGACGGCGTCAAGAAGATGAGCAAGAGCTTTGGGAATTATGTCGGTGTTACGGATCCCCCCAACGAGATGTTCGGCAAGTTGATGTCCATCCCCGATGCGCTCATCGAGCGCTACGTGACGTTTATGACCGATCTGAATTGGGAGGAGATCAAGAGATTACATCCTAAGGAGCAGAAGCAAAGGCTCGCGCACGCGATTGTGACGCGCTACTATGACGAAGCGACAGCGGACGCCGCGCTAGCGGAGTTTGAGCGCGTCTTCGCGCGCAAAGAACGCCCGACAGAAGTTCAAAAAATCTATCTCGATAAGAGCGTGCTCAAGCCCAACGGCACCGTCTGGATCGTCGAGCTGATCGCACCGTTGGCTAAGAGCCGCTCGGAAGCGAAGCGCCTGATCGAGCAAGGGGCTGTCGAACTAGATAGTGTGAAGATCACCCGAACCGATCAAGATGTGCCCTTTCGAGACGGTCTGCTCGTTAAAGTTGGCAAGCATACATTTGCAGAACTTCATATTCAATAGAGAAGGAGGATTCATAATGGCCGATTGCATCTTCTGTCAGATCGTGCGCGGCGAGCGCTCAGCGTATAAAGTCTATGAAGACCCAGAGACGTTGGCGTTCTTAGATGTCTTCCCGCTCGTAGAAGGCCACACGCTCGTCATCCCCAAGGCGCACTGCGAGCGCCTGCAAGACCTCAATCCCGATCTGACGGCCAAAGTCGCTCACGCTGTACGTGCCGTCACGGAGAAGCTCGAAAAGGCTC
>JANWXV010000068.1 GCA_025057405.1 Candidatus Bipolaricaulota bacterium
CAAATCTTGCAGCCCTTTATAAGTGGGAGCATCGTCTTGCACCAGACGACGATCATCAGCAATCGCATTCTCGCGTTTGCGGCTTCGTGGGGGGCGATTATTCTCTTCTGGCTCTTTGTGCACCGCACCCGTTGGGGCAAGGTCATCTTGGCGACGGCCCAAGACCAAGAGGGCGCGGCTTTGGTAGGGATCAACGTGCGTCACGTCTATACGGTCACGTGGGCGCTCTCCGGGGCGTTGGCCGGCTTGGCCGGAGTCTTCTTCGCCTCGTGGGTCAATCTCAGCCCGTTCATGTGGCGCGATCCGTTGATCATCAGTTTCGCGATTGTCGTAGTCGGGGGGCTGGGCAGTTTGAAGGGGTCTATTATATCGGCTTATCTGATCGGCTTTCTGGAGGTCTTGATGACGTACTCCCCGTCTATAAGATTCTGTGCGGATTTTCGCTGCTTTGAGTTTCTCGGCTCCTCGTGGGTGGGGGTGCCTTCGCTGATTATGTTGGTGCTCATTCTCTTTCTCAAGCCCTCGGGGCTATTTGGGAGGGCGCACGAATGAGCCTACGCGCCCTGAAACTGATCCTATTAGCCCTGACCGTGATCACGCTGGGTCTCGTTGGCCCCTTCTTGCCCCCGAAGTGGGCTACTACCGTGACGTTCGCGCAGCTCTTCGCGATCTACGCGATCGGCTGGGACTTTCTCTCCGGGATGACGGGCCAGATCAGCTTTGGGCATATCTTCTTTGTGGGGGTCTCGGGCTACACGGCGGGGCTGCTCAATATGTATCTCAAATGGCCCCTGTGGGCGACGATTCCTACGGGGATGGTCTTGGCGATGCTGATGGGGCTGCTCTTCAGCGTGCCGGCGCTGCGCTTGAAAGGCCCGTACTTTTCGCTGGTGACGCTCATCTTGCCCTTGGCCGCGGCGCGCTTAGTCATCATTCTGGGGGACTGGACCGGGGGCGAATTGGGAAAATTCGGAGCGACTCCCCTCTGCCCGATTCAGCAATTTGTTTTTGATTTCAGGATGAATCAGCTCTGTAATTATTATATTATTTGGGGGGTGCTCGCGCTGTTGGCGCTGGGGCTGATCTGGCTGGCCAGCACGCGGATCGGCAAAATCTTAGAGGCGATCCGCGAGAACGAAGAGGCCGTCGAAGCTGCGGGGATCAATCCCGCTAAATATAAGATCTTCGCGTTTGCCGTGAGCGCGCTGGTCGTCGGCTTGGGAGGGGCCCTCTCGGTTCATCTCAACGAAGGGGTCTTCTTCACGGCGCTCTTGTCGCTCACGGCCTCTACGGAGATGATCGTCGCGTCGGTGATCGGGGGCATGGGGACGATTTTGGGAGCGTTGTGGGGGGGCTTGCTGATTCGCATTGGCGAGCAGGGGATGCGCGACTTGGCGCATCTGAGCGGCTTTACAGAATTAGAGAAGTGGGCCACGTTCTTCTTCTTTGCGCTCTTATTGGTCTTTCTCTTTGTGGCCCGCTTGGGGCTGCTGCCGGTGATCGCCAATCTCTTCAGAAAGTTAAGAGCTGTACGAAAGGGGAGCTAGTATGGAGACACTGAGAGTGGAACGGTTGCGCAAGTCGTTTGGCGGTCTGATGGCCGTCAAAGATCTCTCGTTCTCGGTGGAGCAGGGGGAGATCTTGGGGCTGATCGGTCCCAACGGCGCAGGCAAGAGCACGGTCTTCAATCTCATCATGGGGAGCTTCCGGCCGGATCACGGGCGGGTTCTCTTTAAGAACAAAGAGATCACAGGCTGGCCCACGTACCGAATCGTCAACGAAGGGATCGCGCGCGTCTTTCAGATCGCTCGCTACTTCCCGCATAAGACCGTCTATGAGAACGTCGAAATTTCGGCGATCCCCAACGAGATCTTTCAGCGTGCGAAGAATACCGAGACCAAGACAATCACGGTCTGCAAGCGCACGGGGTTGTGCGTCGAAGAGGGTTGCCAGTGCGGGAATCATTGTCTCTGTCGTGCGCAGTGGCCGGGGATGCTTCCCCAAGGGGGCTTGCGTCGCCTAGAGATCGCCCGCGCCATCGGCACCGATCCGGAGTTGCTCTTGCTCGACGAACCCTTTGCGGGACTAAGCCCCCACGAAGTCGATGAGATCGCTCACTTGATCTCCGATCTGCGCAGCGAGGGCCAGACGATCGTCTTGGTAGATCACAACATGCGGGGCGTGATGGGTCTAGTAGATCGCGTGGTCGTGCTCTGTTTTGGCGAGAAGCTGGCCGAGGGGACTCCCGAGGAGATCATGCGCAATCCTCAAGTGCAAGAGGCCTATCTGGCCGGGGGCGGTGTCTAGTCTGAAGTTATGCTGCAGATTGAAGACCTTCACGTCTATTATGGGAAGGCCCATGTCTTGAAGGGGGTCTCGCTTCACGTAGCGCCCGGCGAGTTCGTTGCCGTCATCGGCCCCAACGGCGCGGGCAAAACGACGCTCTTTCGCACGATCTCCGGGTTGAAGGAGCACCATCACGGTGTGATCGCGTTTAAGAACGCCCCGTTGCCCAAAGACCCGGCCCAGATCGTGCGCGTGGGCGTGATTCACTGCCCCGAGGGGCGGCATCTGTTTGGAGATATGACCGTGCGAGAGAATCTAGAGATGGGCGCTTTTCGCTGGGATCACCGCGACGTGAGCGGGGATTTGGAGCGCGTCTATGCGCTCTTTCCCGTGTTGAGAGAGCGCGCGCGCCAGATCGCGCGGACGCTCTCCGGGGGAGAGCAGCAGATGCTCGCAATCGGGCGAGCGTTGATGGGGCGTCCCGAACTCTTGCTCTTAGACGAACCGACGTTAGGTCTGGCCCCCATCGTGAGAAAAGCGATTGCTGACGCGCTCAAGCAGATCAACCAAGAGGGGATGACCATTCTGTTGGCGGAGCAGAACGTGGCGTTTGCGCTCGCTGATGCTCAGCGCGTCTATCTGTTGGAGACGGGCCAGATCGTCAAAGTGGGCACGCCCGAAGAGTTTCGTGCCGACGAGCATGTGCAGAAAGTCTATCTGGGGGGAGTCTCTTAAGAGCGTTCACGATGCAGATAGACCGTGCGCACGGGGAAGGGAATCTCGATCTTCTCTTCGCGAAATCTCCTGAAGATGCGCTTGCGCAGCTCGTGAGCAACTGTAAATTGATCTTGAAAAGTCTTCACACGCACCACCAGCACGAACTCGAGCGCCGATTCGCCAAACCCCGTAAAGCGCACCACCGGTTCTACGCTCTCTTCTATACCTGCAACTTCGCCCCGCGCGCCCTTGGCGATCTCTAACAAGACCCGCTCGACGTGCTCCGGGTCGGAGTCGTAGCTCACTCCAACGGGCAGGCGCAGCGTCAACGCCGGCTCCGGCAGCGCGTAATTCGTGATAATGCTCTGCGAGAGCTTCGTGTTGGGAATGACGATCAAATTATTAAACGGATCGCGTACGGTCGTCGTGCGCCAGCTAATATCTACGACTTGGCCCTCGACCCCAGAATCTAATCTGATAAAATCCCCCACGCGAACTTGCTTGGCGAGCGTCGTGTAGAACCCAGCGAAGAGATTGCTGAGCGTATCTTGCAACGCCAGCGCTACGGCCAGACCGCCAATGCCAAAGGCCGTAAGAATGGGAGTGATCTGAATCCCTAACGTTCCCAACAAGACCAAGACCCCTAGGCCGATCACGACGGCCTTGGTGATGTTGGGGATCAGTTGTGGGGTGGGCACTTGCGCCTTGGTCGCAGATCGGAGAATCAATTCCGCTAAGATATTCGCAGCGACCAACGTGACAGAGAGAATCGCCAAGCCCAAAAGCACTTTCCCCAATTCGTTCACGACGGGGTCGGGCAGGCGCGAGATCTGCAACGCGATATAAATGCCGAGCATCAACGCCCAGATGACAAACGGCCCGCGCGTGATCTTGATGATAATATCGTCGAAGGCCCAGTCGGTCTGGGCAGCAATTGTGTGTAAGTACCGAAAGAGATAGTGCCGCACGATCAGCCCGGTGATCCAGACGCCGACCGTCACGCCGATGGGGATCAGAAAATCGGAGACAGAGAGTTCAGTCATAGCTAATCTATAAACTTATAGAGGGCATATCCGAAGAGTTCAAGGACGCTTGTCACTTCAAGAGAGTTTTGCTAGACTCACTTTATGATACCCTTGCGCGACTATCATGCCAGCGGGCGGTTCCCGTGGGTTAACACCGCGCTGATCGCAGTTAATATTATAGTTTTTTTCTATCAGTTCTCGCTGAGCGATGTGCCAGCGCGGGAGCTGCCGAGTCGTTGGCTGGCTTCTTGGGATGCTGCGGGATGCGACGTCCCCAGAGAGTTTAGACAGATGCTGCGCTTCGCGCGGCTCTCTGAAGAAGACCTCTTCACGTTTCGGTTTGGAGTCGTCCCGTGTGAGATCACGCGCGGGACAGATTTGCCCCCTTTGGCTCCGATGGTCGTCTGGCTGACGCTGATCACTTCGATGTTCCTCCATGCGGGTTTCTTGCACATCTTGGGCAACATGTGGTACTTATGGATCTTTGGGGATAATATAGAAAGCGTCTTTGGGCGTTTGGGGTATTTGGGCT
>JANWXV010000069.1 GCA_025057405.1 Candidatus Bipolaricaulota bacterium
GGGGCGGTGGAGCGACGACAAGCCGGGGAAGCCCATCGAAGCCCAGAAAGTTACAGAGCTTTCTGAAGGCCAGACGTTCGAGTACAACTCGACGCCACCGACGTCGGGAGGCTATCGCGCTGGGGAGCTGCGCTTCGGCGTGCGCTCCGAAGAGCTTGCCGAAGCCCTGCAAGTCCATGCGCTGAAGGGGAGCGCCGTGCTCGTTCAGTATGGCCCCCAGACCCCCGAAGACGCCGTCAAGTTGATCACGGGGTTGGTCGAGCGGCTGCGCGCGGAGAAGCCCGATAAGTACTGTCGCTTGATCGCCGCGCCGTACAGCAAGCTCGAGGGCCAGAAGATCGCGCTGACGGCGTGGGGCCGGCTGGATCTGCTAGAAAATTACAACGAAGCGCGCATGACGGCGTTCATAGACGAGTGGCTTGACAAAGGCCCAGAGAAGGCCGCGTGCACGGTCGAAGAGAAGAAATAGCGCTTCTCTTGAGAGAGTTCAGGCGATGATGAAGCCGCGTTCGGAGGACGGGTTGCGTCGCTTAGTGGAGCTGGTAGCGCATCTGCGCTCCGAACGCGGTTGCCCGTGGGATCGCGCGCAGACGCATCAGTCGCTCAAGACTCTCTTGATCGAAGAGGCCTATGAGACCGTAGCGGCTATTGAATCTGAAGACCCCAAGGCGCTTCAAGACGAGCTGGGTGATCTGTTGTTACACATCGCGTTTCACACGCAGATCGCTCAAGAGAACAGCCATTTCACATTAGACGATCTCGTGGATGGGGTCTATCAGAAGATCGTGCGTCGCCACCCGCACGTCTTCGGCGAGGAGCGCACGCACGAGATCGAGCAGATCAAAGGGCGTTGGGAGGAGATCAAGCGCCGCGAAGGGCGCAAGCTCACGGTGCTCTCAGCGCTGCCCGCGCTGATCGAAGCGCGCAAGCTCCAAGAGCGCGCTGCCCAAGCCCAAAGCGATCTTCACCTAGAGCCATCGCGCCGTGTCCAAGCGCTCCTAGCCCACGTCACCGAAGAATCTTTGGGAGAGCTGCTCTTGGAGATCGTCGCTCTGGCGAGAGAGCACCAGATAGACCCAGAGCTGGCTCTGAAGAAAGCCACAGCGCGCTTTGCTCAACAAGTCGAGATAGAATTAGAAAATCGCAATGCTCTCCCTGAGTGATCTGCCGCCGCCTGCTGAAGAAGCTCTGGTCGTCTATATTGAGATGCGCGAAGAAGACCTGCACTTCTTTGAGAGCGCCGTGCGGGGGCTTTATGGGATCGTCAATCCTCGGCGCGATATGAAGCTGCATCACGGGACTATCTATTATAAAAATTACATAGCGCCCGACCTACGAGAAGAATTTGAAGAGTTGCTCAACACAATGAAATCTTATATCTTCATCGGAGATCACTTTGTGGAAGAATCTCTGCCCTGATGAAGTCCGCCCTTCGATCTACGCTGTTGATTATGAGCGCCTCTGGCAGATGGGCTATCGCGCATTGGTCTTCGACATTGATAACACTTTAGGGAGCTGGGGCTGCCAGAGATTAGAAGAGCGCTCTGTGCATCTGCTGGAGGGCTTGGCCCAACGGGGCTTTCGCTTGGGATTTTTGAGCAACAACAGGGGCTTAGATCGCGAAGCCCTGGTCGCTCAAGTAGCTCCTCACAGGGTCTTATGGAACGCTCAGAAGCCGCGCACCCACGGACTCCAAGCGCTGTTGCAGCATCTCAGCGCACACGCTTCAGAAGCGGTGCTCATCGGGGATCAGATCTTCACAGACATCTGGGGCGCTAAACGCGCCGGATTGTATGCGATCTTAGTGGCCCCCTACGATCCGAAGAGCGATTCTCTGGGAGCGAAGTTGAGACGCCCTCTAGAGCGCTGGATCCTCAAAATCTGCGATCAGCGTACTAACTGTGACGACTGAAGAGACGTCCCAGCAATGCGCCGATCAACGTCAAGGGCAAGACGAAGAAAAAGCCGCTGAGGATCGCCTTACGGAACGCGCCGGCCAGCGCAGCTTCTACCCCCAGCAGCGCCTCCGGCCCCATCTCCGGATAGACCAACGCCAACGTCATCACGAGCACGCTGACGATCACCGTGAAGATCACCGCAAGCAGAACTTGAGTCAGATTCTTGAACAAGCTGCCCATGCCCAAGCCGGCCAAAAAGACCGACCCCACAAGCACTAGCGCCGGCACCGGCGCGAAGAGCGGCAAGGCTTGAGTGGCCATCGCCAGTCCCGCTATTATCCCCACCCAGAGAGCCACTCCCACCAGCAGACCAATATCGTGCGATGTCATTCGCATAGTCAAGTTCATCGAATCAGCGTGTGAAAGCGCCGCGTGGTCTCCAGAAGACCGCGCCCCGTCGGCAGCCGAACCTGTACGCTGCCCCGGACCAAAACCCCTTGGAAGCTCTGAGCGCTTCGGGCTTGTTGATAGTTCTCCCAATAGTGTCC
The DNA here is from genome assembly GCA_025057405.1 of Candidatus Bipolaricaulota bacterium. Classification (GTDB taxonomy): domain Bacteria; phylum Bipolaricaulota; class Bipolaricaulia; order RBG-16-55-9; family DRXL01; genus SKYB132. The sequence continues at coordinate 2,447 of JANWXV010000069.1, forward strand.
CCGAACTTCAGTAACCACAAGAAGACGCCATTCCCCTTCCGCCGAAACATTGGGAGCGATCTCTGTGGGCAACTGACAGGGGCCGAGAAACTCCTCTCCCGCCCAAAGCAAGCAGCTCACGCCCTCAACGGGGATCGTCTGATCGCTGGCGTTGGTCAGTATCAACGTAAAGCGAACTTGCAAGCTCTGGGGAGCCTCTTCGAGAGTGCTCTCTTCGACGCGCAGCTCCAAAGCGCGCGAGATTTGAATCAGTCTCTGATAGTTCCACTGGGCTTGTGCGTGCCAGAGGGCGTTGAGCAGTCCCAAGGCGATCAACAGCGCCCACGCGATTCGCGGAGTCATCCGACCTCGTAACAGGCCACCCAGTGGCCGTTGCCCTTGTCCTCCAAGGGCGGATGATCTGACGAGGCGCAGCGTGGAGTGGCCATGGGGCAGCGCTCGTAGAAGCGACAGCGCGGGGGAGGATCAATGGGCTTGGTGACGCTCCCTTTGAGTTCTATGGGCTGGCGGCGCATTGTCGGATCGGGGATAGGCACAGCCGAGATCAGCGCGCGGGTGTAGGGATGTAACGGATTTTGAATCACCTCTTCGGTCGGCCCCATCTCCACGATCTTCCCTAAGTACATCACGGCAATGCGGTCGCACATGTAGCGCGCCACGGCCAGATCATGCGTAATATAGAGATAACTGATCTGAAACTCTTCGCGCAGTTCCAGCATCAAGTTCATGACGCCGATGCGAATCGAGACGTCGAGCATCGAAGTCGGCTCATCAGCAACGATGAACGACGGGTTCAGGACCATCGCACGGGCAATAGCAACGCGCTGGCGCTGGCCTCCCGACAGCTCATGCGGGAAGCGAAACATAAAGCTTGTCGCGGGGGTCAAGCCCACGTGCTCGAGCATCTCAGCGACGCGCTCCTCGCGCTCCACCAAAGAACCGATCCCCTGAACGGCCAACGGTTCGTTGACGATATCAAAGATCGTCATGCGCGGGTTGAGCGACTCATACGGGTCTTGGAAGATCATCTGGACGTTGCGGCGAAAGCTCTTCAGGCGCGCTCCCTCCAGCATAGCAATATCGCCGTAGTAGAGCTGCTCCAGGCTGCCAGAGAGCTGATCCATGCTCATCTGGGCCGTGCGGGCGTACTCCGGGGTCACGAGCGAATAGACCGAATCGCCGATCTCCGCACGAAGCAGCAAGCCCTGAGTGCGCCAGACGGGGTCCGAGCGCCCCCGCTGGCGGAGCTGTTGCAAGAGCGCCAAGAAGCGCCGTCGGTCGCTCTCCCCCGGCACTGCTACATCTATCAGGGTCATCTGTTTGTGATGGAAGCTAGTCAGCCCTTGGGGTGCGCGCACTACGACAGCCCCAATCGCCCTATCCCCTTGGGTGACCAGGAGCGGGTATCTCTCTTGGTCGCGCAAGTAGATATGCCCGTTGGTCGGCTCGGTCAGCTTCACTAAGAGTTTTCCCGTGGTGGTCTTGCCGCACCCGGATTCCCCGATGAGACCGAAGACCTCGCCCTTCTTGATCTCAAACGAGATGTCATCCACCGCGTGGATGAAGTTGCGGACGCGGGTGAAGAGTCCCTTGGAGACGGGATAGAGCTTGCTGAGGTGCTCGATGCGTACAAGGGCTTCCGGTTCGTTGGTTTTTAATCTCTGAGAGACCTCTGGCTGCGTTGCTGTGGGGTTCATACGTTATGAGAGCGGATGCCAGCAAGCCGCGAAGTGCTCTGCGCGCTGGGGCTTGAAGGCCGGGTCCTCCTTGGTGCATTGCTCGGTTGCATACGGGCAGCGCGGGTGGAAGCGACACCCGGATGGGGGTTGGATCAGATCGGGCGGCTCCCCCGGCATCGATTCTAATTTGTGCTTCTCCCCTTTGATGCTGGGAAAGGCCGACATTAACGCTTTCGTATAGGGGTGCACCGGGCGCTGAAAGATCGCTTCGGCCGTGGCCAGCTCGACGAGCTTGCCTGCGTACATCACGCCGATCTTATCGGAGACTTCAGCGATGACCGCGATGTCGTGCGAAATATAGATCATGCTCATATTGAGTCTTTTCTGAATGACCCGCATCTCGCGCAAGATCTTGTCTT
>JANWXV010000006.1 GCA_025057405.1 Candidatus Bipolaricaulota bacterium
AGAGCGCTCCTAACTGTAAGAGCGCGCAACTAAGGGTAACTCCTATAAAGCCCTTGACAAGACGCTGCCAACGCTGTATAATAGCATTGGCGTTTGGGATGAAGCTGCTCCGTGCAGCGGGCATGGCAGTGCCTCGCATCTCAGACGCCTCCTTCTTTTAAGCTGACAGCGGATTTTGGTAGCAGATTAAGCGGACTTTATCTGCTTAATCCGTTACCCAAATCCGCTGCCAGCTCTACAGCTTTCGGGAATTTAATAAGATAGGACACTTGAGAGATTGTGTTGTGGCTAAACTCACTCGTTCTCAAGGCCCAAACCCTCCAGTTGAGCCTCTGGCAGCCCAGCTATCTCCGAGAGATCTGTGGCTTTGCGCCCCCACCTCGCGATGGGTTTGCCCTGAGCAGAGATGGTTTTACTTAGTTGGCATTATAGCATAAGAGTTATGCCAGAGTCAAGAGCTTCTACATGAAAATCCCAAGGAAAGAAGATGGAAATTTCATGGAAGCGCTAGAGCTTTAAGGCCAGAACCTGTCAAGGGGGCTAAAATCTGATCATTGGTCTGAAAAACTGCCATTAAACTTTGCAACCCCGCAATCGGGACCGCGGCCGTCGGCTCAACGTACAGCCCCTGATGAGCCAACTCGCGCTGCGCAGCGAGAATCTCGCTCTCGCTCACGGTGACGACGCTCCCGCCCGTCTCGCGGATCGCGCTCATCATCGCTCTCCAGCGCACAGGACGGAGAATGCGAATCCCCTCAGCAATCGTAGGCTGGGGAACGATCTGCGGCAGCTCCGTGAGATTCTCTCTATAGATTCTATAGAGCGGCGCGTAGCCCTCAGACTGAACGGCGTGCAGCTTGGGCAGCCTCTCTATGAGCTGAGCTTCTAACAGATCGCAAAAGCCCAGATATGCTCCCAAGAGGAGCGTCCCGTGTCCCACAGGGAAAACTAAGTGATCTGGTGCTCGGCCCAGTTGCTCCCACACTTCGTAAGCGAACGTCTTCGTGCCCGCCAAGATCAACGGGTTATAGACATGACTGGCGTAGTACGCTTGCTGGGCGGCTTGTTGGGCCGCGAGCGAAGAGTTCTCACGCGGGCCTTCGATGGGGCACAGCTCCGCGCCATAGATGCGAATCTGGGCCAGCTTTGCCGGTGACGCCTGCGCGGGCACGAAGATCTTGCAGCGAATTTGTGCCCGCGCGCAGTACGCCGCAAGGCTCGCCGCGGCGTTGCCTGAAGAATCCTCGACGACTTCTGTCACGCCCAACTCTTTCAAGAAGCTGACGAGCACGGTCGTGCCGCGATCTTTGAACGACCCCGTGGGCGCGAGAAATTCAAGCTTCGCGAGACACGAGATGCCGTAGGCTTGGGCAGGGACTATCGGCGTCCAGCCCTCGCCCAGCGAGATGATATTCTCGGGCTGAATAGCCGGGAGCATCGCGCGATAGCGCCAGAGCGTGGATGCTTTCGTGTCAATCTTGTCTTTGTTAAAGGGCGGTCTCTCTGAAAGCTCGAAGACGCCGCCGCACTCGCAGCGCCAGAGGCGCGTCGTCAGCGAGAAGAGTTGGCCGCAGTCGGCACAGCGAACGTTCATCAGAAGCGATTCTCTTGATCGCCCCACAACGTCTGCAGATAGTTGATCTGCCCCCAGTGATAGGCCATATGGGGCATGGGGCTGGTGATTAAATCTTTGATCGAGCGCTCTTCGCCCCAGGGCATGGTGCGCTTCTCGTCAAACTGTGCTGGGGGCATCGAGCGAATTGTCTGAGTCAGCTCAGACTTAGATTGCTCAAAGAGCTTGAGCGCATCGTCGTAGGTTTTGGGTTCATTCATCTGGGCGGGGGCTGCGCCCTTGAGCAGCGCTGCGAAGAAATAATTGGCCATTCCCAGATGGGCGAGGATCTCGTGGGCGGATTTGCCGGTGGGCATGGGTTTCCAATTTTGTTTGTCTTTGGGCACTGCTCGCGCGGCCTTAAGCAGAAGCTCCGAAATCTTCTCGATGCGCTTGATCTCCGTCTCGCGCAAGTCCATGCGGATCAGCTCCTTGGATAGGATAGCTTACTATACGCGATGGCGTGCAAGCTGTCAATGGTCAGCTCAAGAGCGAATGTGATCGTCGTGGGAAGGCGCAGATCTAACGGCTTCGCCGACGCTGCGCTTTGTGGCGTAAGCCCCACCGCGTGGCCCCACGTGCACGATAAAGAGCTTATGAGCTTCTTCGTCCATCATGTAGATAATGCGATACTTGGGCATGAGTGAGGGATTTAACTTTGCCTCGGTCGCGCGCACGCTTTTCTAACTCTGCAACCAAGCCAGGGGTTTTTGATAGATCTCTAGCGTCTCCATGAGGCTCTCGTACTCTTCATAGCTCAAGATTACGATCTCTGGTTTGCCCTTGCGGGTGAGGATGAAGCGCTCACAGGTCTCTTTGGCTTCATCAGCGAGAGCGGTGAGCTGCTTGCGTGCTTGAGAGATAGCAATTACTTTGTAAGCCGCGTTCTTCTCATTTAACCTTGATGAGAGCGCTTGCGTATGATACTTGAAAGCGAGGACTGTGTCAAAGTAAAAGACTCTTGCAAACGTTGCAGTTTGCAGCTAGACTAAGTTCTGATGACCGAAGCGAAGAGCAAGAAGCAGTTGCTGATCTTAGGTTCAGGCTTCTCCAAGGCTGTCTCAGAGAAGATGCCGACTGTTCGAGAGCTGGCTGAGGCGCTCAAACAGCAGATCAATGAAGACCCAGAGCTTAAAGACTTAGAAGATCCCAAATACCAGCATCTTCTCAACGATCCTGAGCTGCTGCTGACATACCTAGCGCAAGATCAGCCGTGGAAGAAGTCTTGGGAAGCGCTTAAAGAAAGAGCTTTGTTCCTGAGAATCTCTAAATGGCTTGCAGAACAGATAGAGCAGTGTGAAGATCAGGCATTCGGGGTCGAGATTCCTGAGTGGACAAAGCGTTTAGCCAAGTGGCTTAATGAAACAAAGGCATGGGTGATAACATTTAATTATGACACAGTGCTTGAAAGGGCTTGCTGGCTTTATCTCAAGGAAGTAAAACCACAAGGAGACCATCATGCTATCATCTTCAACTCGTATCGAATACCTCTTGCACCAATTCAATCTCGGATAGCAGCTGTATTGGGCGATTTAGAAGATTATATGTTCGATCTAGTCAAGTTGCACGGTTCAATCAATTGGTTTTATTCAGGACTAGAGGAATTTCCAGGAGAACAAATTTATTGTCGTTTGGTAAATTCAAAGTCTCCTTATAAGGATGATTATGTCTCAGAGCGCTCTATTTTGTGGGGTGTTAGCCAAGAAGTTCTAAAAATGCTATTGTCAGATAGGATCAATTTCATAATCCCTCCCGTCGCCGAGAAATCCCGCTTCTACTCGAATCGAACCGTCCGCTCTCTATGGGGCAAGGCACGAGATTATCTTCAACAAGCCGAAGAGATCTACGTCATCGGCTATTCACTACCAGACACTGACCTGACTACTAAGCTCCTGCTCCAAACCGCGTGCGTCGGGAAGACAAAGACCGTCTATATCGTGAATAACAATGTGAAGGGCAAAGAGAATCTTCTGAGAAGATACAAGGATGCCTTCCCAGAAGGGACTATCGTCAGAGATGACTACATACGCCCTGATGCTGTGGAGGCGATGGTCAATGATCTATGCAAGGAAGTGATTGTATGTTGACTGCCTACATCCGCGCGGCAATGGAACGCGCACGCTATAAGATCATAGATGACGAGGAACCGTACTACGGCGAGATACCTCCATGCCGTGGAGTCTGGGCTACGGGCAAGACGCTCGAAGAGTGCCGCCGTAACTTAGAAGAAGCCCTCGAAGACTGGCTGCTCTTCAGCATTGCTAATGGCTTCCCCGTTCCACCCATTGGCCAGATCCAACTCAAAATTCCAGAAAAAGTCCGATAGCCTATGGCACGGCTAGGCGCTATCTCTCGCCAAGAGTTAATCCGCTCGCTCAGAAAATTTGGCTTCATTGGCCCTCTCCCCGGAGCTAAGCACGAGTATATGGTTCGTGGAACAACTCGAATCATCTTGCCCAACCCGCACCGCTCTGAAATTAGCCCAGCTTTGCTCTCCCAGATTCTCAAACAAGCTGGTATATCAAGAAAAGAATGGGAAGAGCATCACTGAGCCATCCTTGCTCTCTTCCCATCTATTTCCTATACTGAGGTTAATATCAGCACCCTCACCCCTAGCTCCTCTCCCCTCTGAGGGAGAGGGGCATAAGGGATGAGGGGCACCAAAGGAGGCCCTCTCATGCCAACCGCGGGCTATTATCGCTATCCCACTATCGCTGGAGATACTGTTGTCTTTGTGAGCGAAGATGATCTCTGGACGGTCTCGGCTCAGGGCGGCGTCGCACGACGGCTGACGTCGGGCCTGGGCATGGCCAGCTTCCCCGCGCTCTCCCCAGACGGAAAATTCATCGCGTTCAGCGGGCGCGACGAAGGACATACCGAAGTCTATCTCATGCCCGCCGAGGGCGGCCAGCCCAAACGCTTAACGTTCTTGGGCAGCATCTCGCTGGTCGTCGGCTGGAGTCCCGACGGAAAAATTATTTTCGCGAGCAACGCTGCTCAGCCGTTCTTAAATATTTATTTGCTTTACGCGCTCTCGCCCCAAGACGGCTCGCCGGGACTCTTGCCCACCGGCCCAGCTCTGAGTATCTCGTTTGGCCCCAAGGGCGGGCGCGTCATCGGGCGCAACGCGATAGACCCCGCCCGCTGGAAACGCTATCGCGGCGGCACCGCCGGAGATATTTGGATTGATCCCGACGGCTCCGGCAATTGGCGCAGACTCGTACAAGTCCAAGGCAATCTCTCCCGCCCCATGTGGATCGGCGACCGAATATTCTTTCTCTCTGACCACGAAGGCATCGGCAATCTCTACTCGTGCACGCCGTCTGGGCAAGATATTCAGCGTCACACCGATCACGAAGACTTTTATGTCCGTCACCCCCATACTGACGGAAGACGCATCGTCTATCACGCGGGGGCCGATCTCTACGTTTACGATACAATCACAGACAAAAATTGGAAGATCGAGGTCGAGTATCACAGCCCTAGAACACAACGCTATCGCAAGTTCGTCGAGTCAGCCAAATATCTCGAAGACTATGCGCTCCATCCCAAGGGGCATCTGTTGGCCGTGACGACGCGCGGAAAAGTCTTCACGATGGGCAACTGGGAGGGGCCAACGGTGCAGCATGGCGAACCCGACGGCGTGCGCCATCGCTTAGCGCGCTGGCTCCACGACGGCAAGCGACTCGTCGCTGTTTGTGACGCCGAGGGCGAAGAGACTTTAGAAATCTTTTACGCTGACGGGCTGACACCCTCAGAGAGACTGACGGGCGTTGAGTTCGGGCGTGCTATCGAGTTAAAAGCTTCCCCAAAGAGCGAGCACGTCGCGCTCACGAATCATCGCAACGAGTTGATTCTGATTGATCTTGCTCGCAAGACGACCAAGGTGCTCGATAAGAGTCCCTATGCCCCCATCGCGGGCTTCGATTGGTCTTCTGATGGGCGCTGGATCGCCTATAGCTGCGCGTTAAGCCTGCACACGTCGGCGATCAAAGTCTGCAAAGTCGAGACCGGCGAGATATTTTCTGTGACGCGCCCGGTCTTGCAAGACGTCTCGCCGACCTTCGATCCCGACGGAAAATATCTCTACTTTCTCTCGTATCGTGAGTTCGATCCCGTCTATGATAACTTGCACTTTGACTTGGGCTTTCCGCGCGGGGTGAGGCCGTATCTTGTCACACTGAAGAAAGACTTGCTCAACCCGTTTGTGCCCGTGCCCAAAGCCCCAGAGGAGAAGAACCAAAAGCCCGACGAGAAAGAACAGAAGCCCGAAAAGTCCGAAGAGAAGATCGAGATCGACTTTGACGGCATCGAAGATCGCATTCTCGCGTTCCCCGTGCCCGACGGGCGCTACCAGCAGATTGCGGCGATGAAGGGGAAAGTACTCTACACGTCGCTGCCCATCGAAGGCAGCTTGAATATGAACTGGTTCCAACTGACGGAACCCCCGGCCAAAGCGACGCTCGAAGTCTATGATTTTGAGTCGCTCAAAGCCGAGCCGCTCATCACGGGGATCACAAACTTCAAGCTCTCCGACGACCGAAAGACTCTAGTCTATCGCGCTGGGAATAGACTGAGAGTGCTCAAAGCAGGTGAGAAGCCCGACGAGAAATTAGCAGCCGAGCCGCCGAGCAAGAAGAGCGGCTGGATCGATCTGACGAGAGTGCGAGTTTCCGTTGACCCCCCCGCCGAGTGGCGTCAGATGTTTAGAGAAGCGTGGCGCTTGCAGCGCGATCACTTCTGGATCGAAGATATGGCCGACGTAGATTGGCACGCCGTCTATGAGCGTTATTTTCCGTTGATTGACCGAATCTCAACGCGCGCGGAGTTCTCAGACTTGATGTGGGAGATGCAAGGCGAACTGGGGACTTCTCACGCTTACGAGTTCGGCGGAGACTATCGCCCGGAGCCGCGCTACGATATGGGCTTTCTCGGCGCTGATCTCGCCTACGACAAGAAGCTCAAGCTCTGGAAGATCGCTCATATCGTTCACGGCGATCCCTGGGATATAACGAAGTCATCTCCCTTGACTCAGCCGGGCGTCAACGTCCGCGAGGGCGATACGATCTTAGCGATCAATGGCCGTCGTGTTGACGAACAGACATCGCCGTATGAGCTTTTGGTCAATCAAGCCAACTGCGAGATTCTGCTCACCGTCGGCGATGCCAAGGGCGAGAACTCCAGAACCGTCTCGGTGAAGACATTGATTGCCGAGACCCCAGCGCGCTACCGCGAGTGGGTCGAGAAAAAGAGAAAATTTGTACACGAGCAGACCAACGGTCGTGTGGGGTACGTGCACATCCCCAATATGGGGCCGATCGGATACTCAGAATTTCATCGCTACTTTCTCTCGGAGATTGACCGCGAGGGCTTAATCATAGATGTACGCTTTAACGGGGGCGGGCACGTCTCGGAGCTGATCTTAGAGAAGCTCGCCCGACGAAGAATCGCGTATGTGAAGAGCCGTTGGTTTGGAGAGCAGCCCTATCCGACAGACTCTGTGGGCGGCCCGATGGTCGCGCTCACGAACGAATACGCTGGCTCCGACGGCGATATTTTTTCGCACAATTTTAAGCTCTTGAAGCTCGGTCCCCTCGTTGGCAAACGCACCTGGGGCGGAGTGATTGGCATTTGGGCCAGACACTCTCTTGTTGACGGCGGGATCACGACGCAGCCTGAATTCTCGTTCTGGTTTAAAGACGTGGGCTGGACGGTCGAGAACTACGGGACCGACCCGGACATCGAGGTCGAGCATCGTCCCCAAGATTATGTTGCGGGGAGGGATCCCCAACTGGAGCGCACGGTGCAAGAGGTTCTCAGACTTTTGGAGACGAATCCGCCTAGTAAGCCGGAGTTTAGCAAACGCCCGAGCCGCTCGTTGCCGCGGCTGCCGAAGAGATAGGAAATTCGCTCGAAGCAAGAACTTATTCATGTCCCAAAAGTGGGTTGCTCGGTGTCTCACAGATCGCTACAGCGCCCTTATCCTGCTTCATAATGGGGAGTTTACCCCCTTTGCTCGTCCCTTGCAAATAACGTTAGATCATGCAGAGTTCCGCGGGCGGCACACTCACTGCGACAGCTCTTTCGATTTTTCGGTGGCCCGATCTACGGTCTTGATGAGCGTAACGCGAATCCCGCCGTCTTCTAAAGCCATGATGCCGTCAATCGTGACGCCCGCGGGCGTCGTCACTTCGTCCTTGAGCTTGGCCGGATGCTCGTTGGTCTCAAGAACCATCTTCGCCGCTCCCAAGAGCGATTGCGCTGCCAAGACCGTCGAGAGCGACCGCGGCAACCCCACCTTCACCCCGCCCTCGGCCAGCGCTTCAATCATAATATACGCATACGCCGGCCCACTCCCCGACAGCGCCGTCACCGCGTCCATGAGCTCTTCGTGGTCGATCACCGCGACCAAGCCCACAGACGCAAAGATCTCTTTCGCTATCTGGATGTGCTCTCTCTTCGCGTAGCGCCCCGGACAGAGCACCGTCATCCCCGCGTTGACCAAGCACGGCGTGTTGGGCATCGCCCGCACGACCGCGATGCTCTTTTGTAGATGATCTTCGATGAAGCGCGTGGTGCGCGCTGCCGCGAGCGTAATGATCAGATGCTCTGGGCGCAGCACGTCTCTGATCTCGGTGAGGACTTTTTTCATCGTCTGGGGCTTGACCGCGAGGATCACGATCTCCGAAGCCGCGACGGCCTTGACGTTATCGGTGAGCACCTTGAGTCCGTATCGTTTGGACGCTTCGAGCGCGCTCTCGCGGTGACCCGTCGTGCCGATCAAATTCTCAGGGAGGACGATCTTGTTGCGCACGAGGCTGCTGGCCAAGGCGCTGCCGATCTTCCCCATCCCCAAAATCGCGATCTTCGCCTCTTGCAGCATAGGAGAGAGAATAGCCGAAAACGTCTGCGGGGTCAAGAAGCTGGCAGCAGATTTCTGTAACAGATGAAGCAGATTCAGCAGATAGATCCGACAAAGGCAATCTGCTTTATCCGCTACCCGAATCTGCTGTCAGCTCCCTAGATTTGACTTCACCGACGCTGCTGCGTACAATAATTTATATCAGCGATGGATTCTTCTCAACGCGTCGTGCGGGTTTCTGCTATCATCCCGGCCTACAACGAGGCCGAGCGGATCGCTGCGGTCTTGGAGCCGTTAAAGAGAGTCCCGGCGGTCCGCCAAGTGATCGTCGTGGACGACGGCTCGACCGACGGGACGGCTCACGTCGCCCGCCGTCACGGGGTGCAGGTCATCTCGCTGCCGGTCAACCAAGGGAAGGCTGCGGCTCTGGACGCGGGCGTCCGGCACGCGCGCTACGACACAGTGCTCTTTCTTGATGCCGACTTGGTCGGCCTGCGCCCCGATCACATTCAGCGAATGCTCGAGGCGTATGTCACCCACGAGTACGATATGGTCGTGGGCGTCTTCCGACACGGGCGATTCAATACCGATTTTGCCCAAGTCGTGGCCCCCTATCTGTCGGGGCAGCGGGTCTTGCGCAAGTCTCTTTGGAAGCGCCTGCGCAGTAAAGTTCAGCGCTTGGATTTCGGCGTGGAGATCGCGCTGACCAAGCTGGCCCTCAAAGAGGGCTGGGTTCAAGGGACGGTCGAACTGGACGGCGTGACTCACGTGATGAAAGAAGAGAAGCGCGGGTTATCAAGGGGCTTAGTCTCGCGCTTCAAGATGTACAGCGATTACGTGCGCTCGGTCTTTACACGAGTGACTTAATATGAAGATCGCCATCGGCTGCGATCACAACGGTTTTGCTCTGAAACAAGCGCTGCTCGAAGGCCCCCTACGCGACCACCACGTGCAAGATTTCGGGGTCTTCAGCAGCGAGGCGGTAGACTATCCCGATATGGCGTTTGCGGTCGCTCAGGCGGTGGCGGCTGGCGAGTATGAGCGCGGGATTCTCATCTGCGGCACGGGGATCGGCATGGCGATCGCTGCGAACAAAGTGAAGGGCGTTCGCGCCGCGGCGTGCAGCGATGTCTATTCAGCCAAGATGAGCCGCCGCGACAACGACGCGAATATTCTCTGTTTTGGCGGGCGCGTTCTCGGTCCCGGCCTGGCTGCGGAGATCGTGACGACGTGGCTGGCCGAAGAGTTCGCCGGAGGGCGCCATCAGCGGCGCGTCGAGAAGATCACAGCAAGAGAAAGAGAGAGTCTATGACGGCTTTAGCCCACACTGATCCAGAAGTCTATCGGGCGATCCAGAAAGAATTGGAGCGCCAGCGCTATTCTCTGGAGCTGATTGCATCAGAGAATTTTCCGTCGTTGGCGGTGTTAGAAGCCCAAGGCTCGGTGCTCACCAACAAATACGCCGAGGGCTATCCCGGTCGGCGCTACTATGGAGGCTGCGAATGGGTGGACGTCGTAGAAGAGCTGGCCATCGAGAGAATGAAGAAGCTCTTTGGAGCCGAACACGCCAACGTCCAGCCCCATTCGGGCACCCAAGCGAACTTGGCCGTCTATTTCGCCGTGCTCACCCCCGGAGATACGATTTTGAGTATGAAGCTGGCGCACGGGGGGCATCTGTCGCACGGACACACGGTGAGCGTCTCCGGCAAGCTCTTTCAGATCGTCCAATACGGGGTCTCCCGCGAGACGGAACTCATAGATTATGACGAAGTCGAGCGCTTGGCGCTTACTCACAAGCCCAAATTGATCGTCTGCGGGGCGAGCGCCTACCCCAGAACGATAGATTTTCAGAGATTTCGCGAGATCGCTGATAGTGTCGGGGCGCACTTGATGGTGGATATGGCGCACATCGCGGGGCTGATCGCCGCGGGGGTACACCCGTCACCTATTCCGTGGGCAGACTTCGTCACCACCACGACGCACAAGACCTTGCGCGGGCCGCGCGGCGGGGCGATACTCTGTCGCGCCAGATTCGCCGAGATCATTGACAAGTCGGTCTTTCCCGGAGGCCAAGGAGGCCCCTTGATGCACGTGATCGCCGCGAAGGCGGTCGCCTGTCAAGAGGCCCTGCAGCCGGAGTTCAAGCGCTATCAGCAGCGCGTGGTAGAGAACGCGCGCGCCTTAGCGCGAGCGCTCGCGGAGCGCGGCTTTCGGCTGGTGGCAGGCGGCACGGACACCCACTTAGTCTTGGTCGATCTGACCAAGCAGAAGATCACGGGAGCGGAGGCCGAGCGCCAACTCGAAAGCGCTGGGATCACGGTCAACAAGAACGCGATCCCCTACGATCCCCTCAAGCCGACCCTCACCAGCGGCATCCGTCTGGGCACCCCGGCCGTTACCACACGGGGGATGGGAATTGCAGAGATGGAAAGGATCGCCGAGATCATTGCCCAGGTGTTGATCGGGCAGATCGCTCCTGAAGAGGCCCGTAGATACACACGTCAGCTCTGTGAGCAGTTCCCGCTCTACGATAAAATCTGAAGACAAAGGGGACTTGTCAAGCCCATGAAAGAGTGCTATAATAAGCTTAACAACTCATACTAGCGCTTCTGTTAGTGCGTCCGACTGTTGACATCTCGTTCACGCAAACCGTCGAGATCACCCGCGGGAAGACCCAAGGAGCGCAAATCTCAATGAGAGGTAGTTTTTCCCAAGCTGCCAGGAGGTGCCCACCATGAGCGAACAACCCCAAGAAGAGATGCTCGATATATCCGACTTGAAGCAAAAAGAGATCTCGGAGCTGCGCAGTCTAGCCGAGCGGTTTAACATCAACGGGCGAGGGCGCATCAAGAAAGAAGAGCTGGTCTTTGCGATCTTGAAAGCCCAAGCCGAGAAGAAAGGCCTGCACTTCAAAGACGGTGTTTTAGAGATTCTGCCCGAGGGCGGGTTCGGCTTCTTGCGCGACAAGTCATGTCTGCCGGGTTCGCACGATATTTATGTCTCCCCTTCGCAGATCAAGCGCTTCGGCCTCAAAGACGGCGATATCGTCAGCGGCGTCGTGCGCCCCCCCAAGGACGACGAAAAGTACTGCGCTCTTCTGAAAGTCGAAGCGATCAATTTCGAAGACCCCGAAGTCGTCCGCAGTCGGGTCGCCTTCGAAGATTTGATCCCCTATCATCCCAACAAGCATCTCAAATTGGAACACGATCCCGATGAGCTGTCCACGAGAATTATTGATCTCTTTGCGCCCATCGGCAAGGGCCAGCGCGGGCTGATCGTCTCGCCGCCCAAGGCCGGCAAGACTACTCTTCTTAAGCACATCGCGCACGGGATCATCGCCAATCACCCCGAAGTCTATCTCATCGTGCTCTTGGTGGACGAGCGCCCCGAAGAAGTCACGGACTTTCGCGAATCCATCTCTTCAGGAGACGTGGTCGCCGCGACGTTCGACCAGAAGCCCGAAATCCATTGCAAGATCGCCGAGTTAGTGATCGCCAAAGCCAAGAGACTTGTGGAGATGGGGCGGGACGTCGTGATCTTGATGGACTCGATCACGCGGCTGGCGCGCGCGTATAATCTCGCGATCTCCCCCAGCGGCAAGCTGCTCTCCGGGGGCATGGACCCCACAGCGCTCTACAAGCCCAAGGAGTTCTTCGGCGCGGCGCGCAACATCAAAGACGGCGGCAGCTTGACGATCATCGGGACAGCCTTGGTGGACACCGGCTCGCGCTTGGATCAGGTCGTCTTTGAAGAGTTCAAAGGCACCGGCAATATGGAGCTGGTGCTGGAGCGCGACTTGGCCAATAAGCGCATCTTCCCCGCGATTGATCTGGAAGTCTCCGGCACGCGCAAAGAAGAGCTGCTCCTGTCGGAGAAGACCCTCAAGCGCGTCTGGGTCCTGAGAAAACTCATCGGCGACATGAACGACAAGCAGAAAGCGTTGGAATGGATCATCTCGCGCATGATGCAGACCAAGACCAACGAGCAGTTCTTGGAGCTTAT
>JANWXV010000070.1 GCA_025057405.1 Candidatus Bipolaricaulota bacterium
GCGCTCGTTGGAGGCCGATTTGCGGATTCACGCAGATGCCGACGGGTATCGCGAGCGTCGTCAGGCCGAGCTGCGCGAATTAGCTCTGAAGCTAGCCGAAGAGGCCGTGCGCGAGCGCAAAACTATCGTCTTAGACCCGATGGAAGCTTATGAGCGCAAAGCGATTCACGAGGCGCTCAGCCAGTTCCCCGCGGCGCGCAGCCGCAGCGAGGGCAGCGGCGAAGAGCGTCGCGTCGTCATCGAGCCGGTCTGACGATGGCCAAGAAGCTTTATCCCAAAGCCTTGCGCAAACAGATCCCTACGCCCGACGACGTCGCGGCTATCGCGCGCCAGCCCATTGTCTTTGTCTTAGACAACCTTCAAGATACGTTCAACGTGGGGGCGCTCTTTCGCGTGGCCGATGCTGTCGCGGCCGAGAGGGTCTATCTGTGTGGCTGGACGCCCACGCCCCCTAATCCCAGAATTCACAAAGCAGCAGTAGGCACAGAGCACTGGGTGCCGTGGGAGTATCGGGAAGACAGTATAGAGATCGTGACCGAGCTGAAGACACGCGGCTACAAAGCGATGGCGATTGAGCAGCATCCACAGAGCATCTCGTATGCTGAATTGCGGGAGCCTCCTCCGGCAGTCTTGATTGTCGGGCATGAGACGCACGGAATTTCGGCGGGGGTTTTAGAGCGCGCCGATCTGATCGTCGAGCTGCCCATGCTGGGCGTGACGCGCTCGCTTACGGTAGCCGCGGCAGCGGCCGTGGTCGCGTATAAACTGCTAGAGCTTGTGGCAGCCTCGTGAGGGATTGTCATTCTGAGCGTAGTTAGCTACAACGCCAGCACCTCTTCAGCTAGCTGTTGCTCACGATAGGCCCGTTGCAACGCGCTCACAAGCTCTTCCAGATTGCCCTCTAAAATGCGGTCTAATTGATAGAGCGTCAAATCAATCCGATGATCGGTGACGCGATTCTGCGGGAAATTGTACGTGCGAATCTTCTCGCTGCGCGCGGCAGTGCCAATCTGGATGCGGCGCTGCTGCGTGATCTGTTGCTGTTGCTCGGCTTCGTATCGCTCTTGAAGACGGGCACGCAACAGCTTGAGCGCTTTCTCTTTGTTCTTGTGCTGGCTGCGCTCTTCTTGGCAAGTCACGACCAATCCCGTCGGCTTGTGCACGATTCTCACGGCCGTCTCTAATTTGTTCACGTTCTGGCCGCCCGGCCCCCCAGAACGATACGTGTCTATCTCTAGGTCTTCATCACGGATCTGAATCTGCACGGCGGTGACCTCCGGGAGGACGGCCACCGTCGCAGTGCTGGTGTGAACCCGTCCCTGCGCTTCGGTCTCCGGCACCCGCTGCACGCGATGCACCCCGCTCTCAAATTTGAACTTCCCATACGCCCCCGGCCCCGTGACCTCAAAGGCCATCTGTTTGAATCCCCCCAACGGCGTGGGATGCGCGTCCAAGACCTCCAGACGCAACCCCTGAGATTCTGCATATTTGCGGTACATGCGAAAGAGATCGGCCGCGAAGAGCGCCGACTCATCGCCCCCGGTGCCGGCGCGAATCTCTACGATCGCATCGCCCTCATCGCGCGGGTCTTCGGGAACCAAGAGCACGCGCGCCTCTTCGAGAAGCTGCGTCTGCTCCCTCTGAGCGCTCTCCAGTTCTTCTTGAGCCAACGCACGCAACTCCCCCTCGGAGTTGAGCAGCTCCTTGGCTTCGTGCGTGACGCGCTCTAAGACCAAGAGCCGCTCGTAGATCTCTACCGGGCGCTTGAGCTTGGCGTACTCTTGCGAGAGCCTGACGTAATCCGGGCGCTGGACGGTCTCCGGGCGCCCCAGATCTTCTTCCAAAAGACGATATCGTTGTGCCAGCTCCGACAACTTCTTCAAGATTTTGTCCATAGTTTATTAATAGTCTAAAGGAGCGCCCTCTGCAACTTGCGACGAGAGAAAATCCCGGTATAATCGCAATCAACGATGGATTCAAGAGATTGCGATGTTCTGGTGATCGGTGCGGGCATCGCCGGACTCTATGCGGCACTGCTGGCCGGCGAGCACGGGCGCGTGCTCTTGTTGACCAAAGCCTCGCTCTCCGAGACCAACTCGGCGTGGGCCCAAGGGGGCATCGCCGCGGCGGTCGAAGAGCACGACTCGCCCCAGTTGCATTTGGAAGACACGCTGCGCGCCGGGCGCGGGCTGTGTGACCCCCAAGCGGTCGCGGTGTTAGTGAGCGAAGGCCCCGACTGCGTGCGCGACCTTGAACGCTTGGGCGTACAATTTGACCGTGCCGGGCGAGAGTATCTCTTGGGGCGCGAGGGCGGCCACAGCCGGCGCCGGATCGTTCAGGCCGGCGGCAGCTCCACCGGCAGACAGATCGTGGAGAAGCTCTCGCAGTTGGTGACCCAGCAGCGCCATATCGAACTCTTAGAGAGCGCCTACGTCACCGAACTGCTCGTCTCGGAGGGGGTCTGCGCTGGGGTGCGCTGCGTCCAGAACCAAAAAGAACTGCTGCTGCGCGCGCGCGTGACGATTCTCGCCACCGGTGGCGCAGCGGCGCTCTACGAGCGCACCACCAACCCGCCGGGGGCGACCGGAGACGGCATGGCGCTGGCCTATCGCGCCGGCGCAGAACTGATGGACATGGAGTTCGTGCAGTTTCACCCGACAGCGCTGGCGCTGCCGCACACGCGCAGTTGGCTCATCACCGAGGCGATTCGTGGGGAAGGAGCCTATCTGCTCAATGCCCAGCACGAGCGCTTTATGCCCCGCTACGACGAGCGCGCCGAGCTGGCCCCCCGCGACGTCGTCGCGCGTGCGATCTTTGAAGAGATGCGCACGCACCAGTCCGATCACGTCTTTTTGGATCTGCGCCATCTGAACAGAGAGCTGCTGCGCGAACGTTTTCCGAACATCTGGGAGATGTTAAACACGCACGGGCTGGATCCCGCCCGCGATCTCATCCCCGTGGCGCCCGCGGCTCACTACACGCTGGGCGGAATTCGCACCGATCTTCATGCCCATACGAACATTCAAAATCTCTATGCTGTAGGCGAAGTAGCTTGTACAGGCGTGCACGGAGCGAATCGCTTGGCGAGCAACTCGCTCTTAGAGTGCCTGGTCTTTGCGCGCCGCGCTGGGCAAGCTGCTTTGAAAGTTGCCGAGCCGCTCCGGACCGTCACGCCCTCGGCTCCCCAAGCGCGTCCCTCTGCGCTTCCCCCAACCCTGCCTCCGATCATGACGCGCTACGTCGGACTCGTCCGCGACCGCGAAGGGCTAGAATACGCGCTCGCTCGTTTAGCCGAGATGGGGGAGTCCGCGCTCGTGGGGCGGCTCATCGCGCAGAGCGCGCTCCTGCGCACCGAAAGCCGCGGCGTGCACATCCGGCGCGACCACACCGAAGAGAATTCCGAATGGCTCGCCCATATTATCATGCAAAAAGAACGCGAGCCGCAGATTCAGAAGATCAAAAATCTGACGAATATCTCAGGGGGTTGACTTTCAACGCTTGGAGAGCTATAATCGCGTAAAAGCGAGATCAGCCATGTTCACGAAGAGCAGTGTCTTCGTTCTGACCTCCACCGGATCCCCCTAGGGGGATCTCTCTGTTCTCTCTTTTATTTTTAAGTTTTAAGCCCGCGCTCTAGATCGCGTTTTACCGAAGGAGGCCCTATGGCGCTTCGTGTTCAAAAATACGGAGGCAGTTCTGTTGCTACTCCCAAACAGATTCGTGAGATCGCCAAGCAGATCGCGCGCGCGCGCTCAGAAGGGACCGAGATCGTCGTCGTTGTCTCGGCTCGCGGCGATACGACCGATGACTTGATCGATCTGGCCCGCGAGGTCCATCCGGAGCCAGCGCGAGCTGGCCGCGAGTACGATGCCCTGCTGGCCACCGGGGAGAAGGAGTCGGCCGCGTTGCTCGCCCTCGCGCTGCTGGCCCACGGCGTGGCGGCCATCTCGATGACCGGCGCGCAAGCGGGCATCCAGACCGACAGCGTCCATCGCAAGGCACGCATCTGCGGGTTCGACCCCGCCCCCATCCGACGCCAGTTAGCCCAAGGCCAGATCGTGATCGTCGCGGGGTTTCAGGGGGTAGATCGCGAGGGCCAGATCACGACGCTGGGGCGCGGCGGCTCGGATATTACCGCAGCAGCATTAGCTGCGGGCTTGGGAGCTGAGCGCTGCGAATTCTTCAAGGACGTGCCGGGCTTTCACACCGCCGATCCCCGCCACGTGCCCACGGCCACTGTTCTTCAAGCTCTCTGCTACGACGAGGCGATGGAGCTGGGTAGCGTCGGAGCGCAGATCATCCATCCCAGAGCGGTTGAGCTGGCTCGTCGCTATCGCATCCCTTTGCTGATTCGCCAGACCCTTTCTGAAGCCCCAGGAACTTGGATCCAGGAGGTAGCCCCTATGGAGAACATTCACGGAATCCGCGGCGTCGTCGCCGATACTCGCGTTGTGAAGATCTCGGTGATCGGGGTGCCGGACCGGCCC